>SLIC01000137.1 GCA_007135845.1 Candidatus Brevefilum sp. | reverse complement strand
TCCCTTGGTGATGGCGTACAAGAAGACCACGGTTGGCTCTTACCTCCCCGATCGTTGGATGCTGCCCGAATCCATGGCAGATGAAACCGGTGTGATTTTTGCATCTGCCTTCCCGGGACTATCCCGGATGGCGGATGAACTGGATACCTTCCATGCCTATAAAAATAAGCAGAACCTCTTATCCAATCTAAAGGACATTTACCAATCGATTGGAGAAGAGGCACAAGCCGCCAGGGTTGACCTGGAATCCCGCATTGCAGCCCTGGAAGCTGAACTGGCAGCGATGAATTACCATCTCGACCGCAATTTCGTCTTCCGCGTGCTGACGATGGGACATTCTCAATTTGCTGAATACATCGGTGCCCGTGGACCGAACACCCATGTCAATGGCGCCTGTGCTTCCACCACCCAGGCTGTCGGGATAGCAGAAGATTGGATCCGCTCTGGACGCTGTCGCAGGGTGGTTGTGATTGCCGGCGATGATGTTGCCAGCGGCAGCTTAATGAACTGGATCGGGTCAGCATTGATGGCCAGCGGCGCAGCCACAATTGAAGGCAATCTACGCCTGGCTGCCCTGCCCTTTGACCGACGTAGAAATGGGATGATCATTGGGATGGGGGCAGCTGCGCTGGTGGTTGAATCCCAGGATGCCGTCTCAGAGCGGGGTATGGCAGGCATTTGCGAAGTTCTTTCTTCAGAGTTTGCCAACAGCGCTTTTCACGGCACACGTTTGGAGGTCAATCATGTTAGTGAAATCATGGCGCGCCTGCTCAAGACTGCCGAGACACGCTTCAACCTGCAGCGGAATGATCTCGCATCGAAAATGGTGTTCGTCTCCCACGAGACCTACACCCCTGCCAGGGGTGGCAGTGCCTCAGCCGAAATCCACGCCTTACGACATACCTTTGGGGAGTGTGCCAACCAGGTGATTATTGCCAACACCAAGGGATATACCGGTCACTCAATGGGAGTCGGAGTTGAAGATGTTCTGGCTGTCAAAGCCTTAGCCTTAGGGAAAGTACCGCCCATCGCCAACCTCAATGCTGACTTTGAGGCAGACCCTGACCTGGGAGACCTTAACCTCTCCACTGGTGGTGATTATCAACCGGACTATGCTCTCAGACTGGGAGCAGGGTTTGGTTCTCAGCTGGCAATGACGCTTTACCGCAGAATACCTAACAATGGCTCACGCACCGACCAGGCACGTTACAAAGCCTGGCTGGCAGCTGTCACCGGTGATCCTCATCCCGAAATTGAAGTAGAAAAACGGACCTTACGAGTCAAAAACCAGGGTGCACCTGTCGAACAGCCGCAACCCTCAAGCTGGACTTTTGGACAAAAACCGGTAGGGTGGGCAGCCCGTCCTGAAGATGATGTGGCAGCTGACACCATTCCCAGCATCCTGCTTGAAACGGTTGATCAAGAGGTGTCCCACATCAACATTAACCTGCCAGACGACCCAGAACCTGCTCAGATCGACCAGGAGACGAACGCCGTCCAAAGGCTCCAGGTGGAACCCATCAAAGATTACTGCCTGGATTTGATCAGTGAAAAGACCGGCTACCCGGTGGAGATGCTCGACCTTGAATTGGACTTAGAAGCTGACCTGGGGATTGACACGGTCAAACAAGCAGAGGTCTTTGCTGAATTACGTGAACACTATCAATTACCGCGGCCTGATGATCTCCGCCTTTCAGACTACAACACAATTGGAAAGGTGATTGATTTCCTGGCTGGAAGTTCAGAGCTGAGTCAAACGGATGCTGTCTTGGTGCCAGAAACATCCGCAAGCCAACCACAGCCAGAAAAAGTCAATGAAAACACATCCATGCCATCCCAGGATGAAGACGATGTAACGATAGAGACAATCCAGGAATTCTTGTTGGGTTTGGTGAGCGAGAAAACAGGCTATCCAGCAGACATGCTTGACCCCGAGCTGGACCTGGAAGCGGACCTGGGTATCGACACCGTCAAACAGGCAGAACTCTTTGCAGCCGTTCGTGAGCATTACGATATTCCCCGCCGGGAAGACCTGGTCCTCTCAGACTACAACAGCCTGGAAAAGGTCGTCCAATTTGTCTGGCAATCGAAAGCCCAACAAGCCGTTACCATCCAGGAGGCTATGACTCAAGAGACAAAGCCTGACTCAGCAGCAAGCGATGACTCTATTGAAAACAGACCTATCATTGTTCGACGGGTACCGGTGCCGGTACTGCGCCCAAAACTGGCGCTCTGCCAGCCCACCGGCGTACAGCTCAAACCCGGTGATCGTGTCCTGGTGGTAACTGACGGCAGCAACCACCCGGTTACAAAGTCGTTAACAACCCGGCTTCAAGACCAGGGCGTGATTGTTGAACACATCCAACCCGAGCTCCGCACGTCCAGTCAAGCCTTCTCTTCAGTGAAAACAAGCCCCTTCACAGGAATTTTCATGCTGGCTGGCTGGGCACCGCTAGGTGAGATCAACACCCTGACCCATTCAACCTTGCAAGCCAGGCTGGATCAGAGCCTCTATCAGCTTTTCAACCTGGTTAAAGCTCAAGAAGAACCGCCATCCTTTGTGATCAGCGCAACCCAAACGGGTGGTTTGCACGGGTATGGGGAGACAATTAATGCCCTCACCCTGACCGGTGCCCTCTCAGGTTTCTCCAAATCCCTCGCCCGGGAACAGTCTGAGACGCTGGTAAAGGTCATTGATTTTGAGACAAATGCCCAGCCGGACACGGTTGTGACCAGACTGCTGGCTGAACTCGAGTCGGACCCCGACCTGGTTGAAATTGGGTGGTACGGTAATCAACGCTGCACCATCCAGGCACTGCCAGCAGAGCTTGGCTGTCACCAGAACCTATCACTGGATGGGGAAACGGTTTTCCTGGTCAGCGGCGGTGCCGGCGGGATTACCACCCCGGTGGTTAAAGACCTTGCCAGGAGAACTGGTGGCAAATTCGTCCTCTTCGGGCGCACAGAAGCCGCGGCTGATCCAGGTAATCCTGAGCTTCAGCAGGTCTTGAGTGACCGCGCTGGGCTGAAGGCGGCCATGATCACAGAAGCTCGCAGCAGGAATGAAAAAATCAACCCGGCTCAAATTGAGCGGCAGCTTGCTGTACTGGAAAGCCAGGCCAGGATTCAACAGGCATTGGACGGGATCGCACAGTTCGGTGGACAGGTAGCTTATTATGCCTGCGATGTGACCAATCAGTCACAGGTGGATGCCCTGGTAGATAAGGTGATGGCTCAATACGGCTGTGTGGATGTGTTGATCCATGCGGCTGGCATCGAAAAGAGCCGCTTAGTCAAGAATAAAACAGAGGATGAATTCCGCCAGGTGTTCGAGATCAAGGTGCTGGGGTTCCTCAACCTGATGCAGGCACTGACCAGAATTCAACCCCAGGTACAGCATCCCTTACAAGCCGTGCAGGTGTTTTCCTCCATTGCCGGGCGCTTTGGCAACCCGGGGCAGGCTGATTATGCCGCAGCTAACGACACCCTCTGCCGCTGGATCACAGCGCTTCAAAAACAAATGCCCGCAGTCAAGTTCCAGGCTTTGGATTGGAGTGCCTGGGATGAGGTTGGCATGGCCGCTCGGGGATTTGTCCCTGCGGTGATGGAAAGGGCTGGGATTGAGATGCTGCCGGTCAATGCTGCTGCACCACAGGTTGCCGAGGAACTGCTTTTTGGCAGCCCGGGTGAAATTGTATTGGCAGGTCGCCTGGGGATGCTCGAAGAACACCTCAGCACCAGTGGTGAAATTACCCTTGAACAGGCTTCAGAGATAATCCAATCCTCTGGCAAAGAGTATCGGTTATTTGACTCGGTGGTTGCCAATGACCTGGCAGAAGGGATCACATTGGCCGGGACGCTCGACCCAACCCGGGAAGCCTTTTTACAGGATCATGCCCTCAGGGGTATTGCTGTCATGCCCGGCGTGATGGGCATTGAAGGGTTTGTGACTGCCGCGGAGTTTGTCGTCTCTGAGTTACTCTCAGATCGAGACAGAATCACAGGAGATACCCAATCATTTGGAGCCGACGCTTACCGCGCTTACCAGGTGACGGATGTGAAGTTTACTCAGCCCCTGAAATTCTACCGTGATGAGCCGCGCAAGCTGCTCTGGAAGGTGCAGGTGATCCGCCGTGATGCCACCCTGACAGCCATCGTCCGGCTGCAATCTGTGCTGGAAACCAAGCTGGGTGAGTCGAAGCTGTTGGACCACTTCTCAGGCAAAGTGCATCTGGCTCAGGGTGAAAAAATCAACGGATTGAAGCCAGAAAACGGCAAAGTTCCACATTTGAATGGCAAGGATCAAGTTGGTGCCGGCGATATTTACCAGCTATATTTCCATGGACCGGCTTTCCAAGTCTTGCAAGGGGTCCAGCAGCAAGGCAGCAGTCTGTTAGGTCGCTGTCAATTCGGCCAGTTGGCGGAAGTGGATCGCTTGTTAAATGCCGCCAGCCAACCGCTGTTGGTGGAATCCTGTTTCCAAACAGCTGGTGTATGGGAAATTGGTCATGCCTGCAGGTTCAGCCTCCCGCAGTCCATTGGAAGGCTCAACCTCTACCCCAATGGAAATGGAATCAATGGACATCAAATCATGACCTGCATCAAGCCCAGGCACAATAGAAACGGCAAAGTGAGTTTTGACGCCTATGTGGTTGACGATCAAGGCCAGGTCTATCTGGAGATGCACAATTACCAGACCTCCCCTCTGCTGGCTGAACTTGAAGAGACGGCTTGTAAACCCTTCCGTGCCATCATCGAGGACAAACTTGGATAACCTCGTCTACTGGTGCCTGCAGCAGGCACCACAAACCTCGATGGCCAGGGATTGCCTCTCACCAGCCGAAAAGACCATTTATGAAGGTTTCCGATTCGAAGCCCGCCAAAAATCCTGGCTGGCGGGCCGCTTCACGGCCAAACACCTGGTATCGCAAGTCCATCATGCCGCCTATCGCCCAGATCAGATTACAATCCGCAATAATGACCTCGGTGCGCCCTGTGCTTATTATGCCGACCAACCTCTCCCCGGATGCCTCTCGATCAGTCATTCCGGGGATTGGGCAGCAGCGGCCTTTACACCACAAAGACTAAGAGTTGGCATCGATCTCGAGAAAATCACACACCGCTCCGACGCGTTTATCCAGGATTACTTCACCGAACAAGAGGTAATAATGGTTTCATCAGCGCTTACCGGCAGCCCTCCAGGGACACCGCGCTCTGCGGAACAGGCCACACTGATCTGGTCCGCCAAGGAAGCGCTTCTCAAGGGACTCGGCATCGGTCTGCGCCTCGATACCCGCCAGGTTGAGGTGATTGCCATCGAGGATGAAGAAGATCGTGAGGGTTGGAAACGGTTAGAAATCAGGTCAGCGCAAGTCAAGGAATCATTAGCCGCTTATTGGCGCAGTATCGACGGTTACTTGCTGACTCTGGTCGCTTTGATGGATGTCGCCAACACCATTGATTTACTTCAAGTTAATTGTACTGGTAGCTGAAAGTTCAAAAATAATCGCACAAAGAGCGCATTATCTATCGCTGGTTAGATCATCACCATACAGGCCTTTCCGGCCTGCCATGTGAACACATCAGATGTCCTCACATCACCTTAGAACTTCCTCAGCCAATCAAGCCATTTGATAAAAGTACAGGGGATTTTTTATGATGCCAGGTCTAATTACAAACCTTATGCAAACATCTCGACCTTATCAAAATCTTAAGTTATGATGAAGTTATCAAAAAGAATGACTGATCAGCAATTTATGTGATTAATGCCTCGCCAATACAGTTCATTTTTCTAACAACCCGGCTCGAAACACGACAAAAATATTAACTAAAAAGACATGGTAGAAAAAACAAAAATTAGCACTTCTGTAAATGAAAGAGACGACCGGGTAAAAAAATACGGGCGGAAGATTATCGCGCTGGTCTTTTGGTTGGGTTTGATTGGCGCTTTTCAATGGGTTAGGATTACCAACAATCTAACCCCTTTACAGGTGGTTCAAAGCCTGCTTGAGTTCTTTGCTGAGGGGCTGTGGGGACCTTTGATCTTTATCCTGCTGTATGCCCTGCGACCATTGATATTTTTTCCGGCAACTTTGCTCACCGTCGCAGGTGGCTTTGTTTTTGGCCCGCTATTGGGCGTTCTTTACACCATCATTGCCAGTAATGTGTCCTCAACCATCGCTTTTTACGTTGGGCGATTTTTTGGTACTGACCTGCTTCAGGATAGCAACGCGGACAACATGGTCCAACGCTATGCTCGACGCATGCGCGAGAACAGCTTTGAGACTGTGATGATCATGCGTTTCATTTTTTTACCCTATGACGCCGTCAGCTACCTGGCTGGTTTTATCACCATTAAATACTGGCCCTTCATCTTGGCCACCGCCTTGGGTTCCATACCGGGGACGATTGCCTTTGTCGGCTTTGGTGCATCAATCGAAAGTTTTACAGGTGTGGTGCCATCGATCAACCCGTTGACCTTTGGGATATCAGCAGGGGTCTTTGTTATCAGCTTGATGCTCGCCAGACTATTCAAGAAAAGGGAAGCTCTCAGATAATGTCTTTAGATCATTACCACACCCTCGTTATCGGAGCTGGTTCAGGCGGCCTGACAGTTGCCATCGGGTTGGCAGCCTTGGGCAAGCAGGTAGCCCTGGTGGAAGCCAACCACGTCGGCGGGGATTGCACCAATGTGGGCTGTATTCCCTCCAAAACCCTCATCCACCTGGCAAAACATCACTCACCCGGTGATAACTTAGATGATGTTTTGCAGCAAATGATCCACAAGCGGGATGCGCTGCGGATTAAAGAGACGGAAGAGGTAAAACACACAGAAAACTTAACCTTCATCAGGGGAGCAGCACGCTTCATTTCATCAAACAAAGTAGCTGTCGACCATCATAAAAAAACCCAAACAATTACAGCAGACCATATTATCATCGCTACCGGTTCCCGTCCGCGCTCCCTCGACATTCCCGGACTGCCCGCTGAGCGCACGCTGACCAATGAGAGCTTGTTTGATCTGCATAACTTACCCCTTCACTTGGTCATCGTTGGCGCCGGCGTGATTGCCGTTGAGATGGCCTTTGCCTTCAAAAAGCTTGGCACCCAGGTGACCCTATTCGCATTAGATCCCCAACCTTTAGCCAGGACAATTCCAGAAGCCTCTGCCGTCATTCAGGTTGAGCTGGCAAAAGCAGGCATTACAACCTATTACAACACCACGGCGAAAGCCTATGATGAAGCCAGCCGCACTTTAACCCTCATGCAGGACAAACAGCAGATTGACGTTCGCAATGTCGATCAGGTGCTGATCGCCATAGGTCGGGTCAGGAATTTGGAAGCCCTGGATTTGGAAAAAGCAGGGCTAGAAGCGGACCCATACCTGGGTATCCGTGTCAATGCTTTTGGACGGACAAAGGTTAAAGGCATCTACGCTGTAGGTGATGTCACCCCCACCTCCGCCTTTACGCATTCAGCCAATGCCCAGGGCAGACGCGTCGTACAGCGTATCGCCTTTCCGCTTTTACCACTCTCAAGAAAAGAACCGCTTTTCCCTCAAGCAACCTTCAGCGATCCAGAAGTCGCCATAGTTGGTCTGACCGGGAAGGAACTGCAATCGACTTTTCATCCTGGTGTGATCAAACGCATCCGGGTGGATTTCGCCACCCAAACAGACCGCGGCTATACCGATGGGGTTGAGAATGGATTTATCATCGTTGATGCAATCCGCCTGACCGGCAGGATCCTGCATGCTACCATCGTAGGCCCGCATGCTTCGGAGATGATCTCGTTATTCACCCTGGCCATCAGCCAAAAAACCTCGCTTTATAAACTTTACCGGCTGGTCTACCCCTATCCCACCTTTTCTTCAGGTATATTAAAAGTTGCCGATATTTTCATGAAAGAAACCCTGCCCAACCTACCCAGTGAACTTCGAGCCTACCTGAAATACCGCCTGGCAAAGCCTAGAGTAAAACCATCATCAGAGAAAAACACCCTGGCAATTATACAGTAAGAAAATC
>SLIC01000176.1 GCA_007135845.1 Candidatus Brevefilum sp. | reverse complement strand
GACGCAGCACAGATGACCGCGTTAATGTGTGTGCCGATCCGCCTGGGCAAACGCAGGTTGGGTCAAATCTACCTAACTGGCAGATTCGAAGCAGAGGCCTTTACCACCGATGACGAGCGCGTCATTGAAACCCTGGCAGCATACGCAGCCGTTGCCATATCAAATGCACGCTCCTACCAGGAACTGCATGATAGAGACCGCACCCTGACCCGGCGCAACCAGGACCTGGCATTGCTCAATAACCTGGCCTCCGTCCTGGCATCAATCACTGAGCTGGACGAGCTGCTCAAAATTGCACTCAATCGGGTCATCAATTACTTTAATGTCGATATCGGCGAGGTATACCTAAACGAGGAAGACCCGCACACACTGTCTAAAGTACTCTATCAAGGCGATCAACCCCTGTGGACCCAGTCACGATTCAACGCCAAAGGCGGCTTAATTGCCAGGACAGCCCGCAGCGGTCACCCGTCGATCGTCAGCCTGCCCTATCGACATGACCCCTTTCTCAGGAATCGGGATCTGATCGATGCCGGCATCCAACAAATTGCCTGCTTCCCGCTGACCAGCCGCAGCGAGGTTTTGGGGGTGTTAAGCATTGCCCTCAGCCGTGAAGAACCCCTGGATGCCATGGATCAGCAGCTGCTCTCCTCCATTGCCTCCTGGGTCGGCACCACCATTGAAAACATTCGTCTCAACATCCAGGGACGTCGCCTGGCAGTCCTGGAGGAACGGGAGCGCATTGGGATGGACCTGCATGATGGGATCATCCAATCCATTTACGCGGTGGGTCTGACTCTGGAGCATGCCCGTTTGTTGTTAAGTGAAGAACCCACCCAAACCCGCAACCGCATTGATCAGTCTATTGAAGACCTCAACAGCACCATCCGTGACCTGCGCGCCTTCATCATGGACATGCGCCCTCGTCAGTTATACGAAGAGAACCTGATGGACGGTCTGCAACGCCTGCTCAAGGAATTCCAGGCCAATTCACTTGTCGAAGCCTCCCTAAGCGGCCCCTCCAATGGGCTGACGGAATTACCCGACCCCCAGGCCATTGCCCTCTTCCACATCTGCCAGGAATCGCTGGCAAATGTCGCCAAGCACGCCCGGGCAAAAAAGGTCGAGGTGTTGGTGTGGGCAACCCCAAACCGGGTCTTGATGGAAGTTCAGGATGACGGTCGTGGGTTTGACCTGAAAAAAGTGCAATTGACCCTCGGGCACGGCATTTCGAACATGCAAACCCGCGCCCGGAATGTCGGCGGCGACCTGGAGATCACCACCGAGCCTGGTGAGGGCACCACCATTATGGTCTGGGTTCCCTATGTCCGGGATATCGACAATTCGGTGCTGGAGTAAGGAATGCCCCCTGAAAAAATGGAAACGATAATGCATGAACCTGCCTCAAATGAACGTTTTGGGGACAAAGCCGCCCTGCGCGGTGAGCCCTCATACGTCTGGCGGGATGGACAGCAGCGTCGTTTGGCGTTGATCCAGGAGGCTGCTGGCCAGCGCGCAGCAGGCACCATCCTGGTGGATGGGTGCGGCGTGGGTATGTACCTCGACCACCTTGCCCTTCCAAAAGGTAGCAATGAGAAGAAAGCCCAGCAGGTTATCGGTTTGGATATTGAATTTGAGCGCCTGCAAGCTGCAAAAACGCGCTCTGAACAGCTGGTCAACGCCGTTGGTGAAGCCCTCCCCTTTCCGACAGAAAGCTTTGACCTCGTCCTGAGCCACGAGGTTTTGGAACACGTCCAGGATGACCGTGAGACCATACGCGAGATCATCCGCAGCCTTAAGCCGGGCGGACGCCTGGTGCTGTTCTGCCCCAACCGGGGCTATCCATTCGAAACCCATGGTTTCTATTGGCGGGGTAAGTATCATTTTGGAAACATTATCATGATCAACTACCTGCCGCGCATCTGGCGTGATCGCCTGGCGCCCCATGTAAACGTCTATACCCGCTGGGACCTGGAACGCTTGTTTACAGGCTTGCCAATCCGCTTTGTTCATCGCACGATTATTTTCGGCGCCTACGACAATATCATCGCCCGCTGGCCGCGCCTTGGGAAGGTCTTGCGTGGTATCTTGCAATGGATGGAGAAGACACCACTGCGTATTTTCGGTTTATCCCATTTTTGGGTGGTAGAAAAGATCTGAACTGGGCACAGTATTCTCAATTCTCATAATTCAAGTTGTGAATCCCACATATCCCAATCAGGCAATATTTTAACAAATTGCTTATACACCTTTGATGACAATCTTATATTTTTCCTTTAAATTATGGGTGAAATCAAAACTCAAGATAAATGGAGGAAAAAATGGCTAACTTAACTCGACGTGATCCCATTCGTGAAATGCTTTCCTGGAACCGCGCCATGGAGCGCATGCTGGGCAATCTATACGATGATGGTGAAATGGGTTTTGGCGAGCCGCTGAACCTGCGCATGCCCCTCGACGTGGTTGAAAACGATGAAGAATTTATCGTCAAGGCAGATGTGGCCGGGATTGATCCCGACAATATTGAGATCACCTACACAGACAACAATCTTTCCATCAAAGGTGAAGTAACAGAGGAACGTGAAGAAGAAGAGGAAGGCCGCTATCACTTACGCGAGCGCCGCTACGGCACCTTCTCACGCACCATCTCGATGCCCGGTTCGGTGGATGTCGAAAACATCCAGGCAGAAACCGAAAACGGTGTGCTCAAGATCCACCTTCCCAAGAAGGAAGAGGTCAAACCCCGCCGGATTGCCATTAAAGGTGAGGGAAAGACGAATGTGATCGAAGGTAAATCAAAAAACAAATAATAAAGAATCAAACCAAACACACGAAAAGATGGCCGCCTATACTGGCCATCTTTCGTTTAATTTGCAAAATCGACAGGAACAAGGCGGATTTCATACAGCTGCGGCCAATTCTTGCCGGTTACGAACAGGCGCGCTCCCTCAGGGTCATAGGCAATGCCGTTCAACACGTCCGTGGTAGGGATACGCAATGCGTCTGGCAGGATGCCGGCTAAATCAATCCAACCGACCACCTCACCCGTTTTAGGATCAATGCGAACAATATCATCGGTCAACCAGATGTTGGCATACACCTCACCGTTGATATATTCCAGCTCATTTAACCGCTCAACACTTTGACCCTGATAAGTGACCGTCACATCGCCAACAACCTGGAAGCTTCCCGGGTCCAGAAAAAACAGGGTGGCGCTGCCGTCGCTCATGATCAGGTGAGACCCATCATGGGTCAATCCCCAACCCTCGGTCGCATAGGTGAACCGTCCCAGTAGTGAAAAATCCTCCAGATCATAAATAAAGCCCGTCTCTTCTCGCCATGTCAGCTGCAGGAGGGTATCCTCCCACAGCGTCAAGCCCTCACCAAAATAATTGGGTGGCAGGTCCACCTGCAGCAGCACTTCACCCGTTTCCAATGCTACCTTTCGCAGAGAAGACTCCCCATACAGACCGGTGCTCTCATAGAGATACCCTTCGTGGTAGAGCAATCCCTGGGTAAAAGCCTGCGGGTCGTGGGGATAGGTATTCACCACTTCGAAGGTCATATAGGGTGAAAGGACTTCCGGGATGGCAGGTAATGCCTGGTCAAAACGCCCCCAACCAAATACCACCAGCACAATCGCCACGGCCAGGAAGATTAACCCCCACGCCCAACGATGCTTGATAATATTGTGATGGTAAGGATGGGATTGATGTGGTTCGTTATTTCTCATGTGATTGATCTCGTTATCCGCTCGGTCTTCAAGTGTACTATACCTGCACCCTTCTGACCATCGACCTAATTTTGCCGTTATAATTAGCAAAAACAGGTGATCAGGAATTAGGTTATCAGGTATTAGTAGATTAGGAAATAGGTGATTAGGAAATTCGTGACGGGTCACATTGACCCTAATACCCAATACCTAGTACCTATTACCTTCTCATTTCTCACCACTCACTACCCCATCGAGGTGCCCATGCAATCAGTTATCGAACGTTTTATCCGCTACATCAAAATCGACACCGAATCCGCACGAAAATCGGAGACCTACCCCAGCACGGACAAACAGCTTGTTTTGGCGCGGCTGCTGGTCGAGGAACTGCAAGCGCTTGGTCTGGAAGACGCGACCGTAGATCAATTCGGCTATGTCACCGCCACCCTGCCCGCCAATGTTGACCAAACAGGCTTACCCGTGGTCGGTTTCCTGGCACATATGGACACCAGCCCCGATTTCCCTGGCAAGGATGTCAATCCGCAATTCATCGAAAACTATGATGGCGGCACCATTACGCTCAACGCTGAAAAAGGCATCCACATGTCGCCGGAGGAATTCCCCGATCTGAAGAAGTATGTCGGTAAAACCCTCATCACCACGGACGGCACCACCCTGCTGGGTGCAGATAACAAAGCCGGCGTCGCTGAGATCATGAGCGCGGTGGAATACCTGGCAACTCACCCTGAGATCAAGCACGGCACGATCAAAATCGGCTTCACACCCGATGAAGAGGTCGGCCAGGGCGTGGACCATTTCGATGTCGAGGGATTTGGCGCGGATTTTGCCTACACCGTTGACGGTGGTGAGATCGGCGAGGTTCAATACGAAAACTTCAACGCCGCCGGCGCCGAGCTGACCATAAACGGGCGCAATGTGCATCCGGGCAAAGCCAAGCTCAAGATGCGCAATGCGCTGCTGATTGGCATGGAGCTAAATGACATGCTGCCCGTATTTGAACGACCAGAATTCACCCAGGATTACGAGGGCTTTTACCACCTGTACCAGTTTGAGGGAACCGTTGAAAAAGCCAGTATGACCTATATCATCCGCGACCACAATCGGGATAAATTCGAAGCGAAAAAAGCGTTACTGACAAAAGCAGTGGACTTTATCAATTTAAAATACGACGATAAGATCATCGAGCTCAACATCGAAGACCAATATTACAACATGCGCGAACAGGTCGAGCCCCATCCAGAGATCATCGAGATCGCCATCCAGGCACTGCAAGCCGTGGGCATCACCCCCATCATCGAGCCCGTTCGGGGCGGCACCGACGGCAGCCGTCTATCCTACATGGGATTACCAACCCCCAACATCTTCACCGGCGGGCACTATTTCCACGGGAAATATGAGTTTATCCCTACTTTCGCCATGGAAAAAGCCGTGGAGACCCTGGTTAAGATTGCAGAATTGGTCGCAGAGCCATAATGCCTCTCAGTGGAAAGGGTTCTAGATGAATTCACGTGAAAGGGTGCACACAGCGCTCAACCACCGCGAGCCAGACCGGGTCCCCCTGGACCTGGGCGCCAGCCCGGTGACCGGGATGCACGTCTGCTCGGTGTACAAACTCCGCCAGGCATTAGGCCTGGATTCGCCCGGGACACCCGTCAAGGTCATCGAACCCTTCCAGATGCTGGGTGAGATCCAACCCGACCTGATCGAAGCCCTGGGGGTGGATGTGGTTGGCTTGGGGGGTCTCAGGACCATGTTTGGCTTCCCCCTCAGCGACTGGAAGCCGTGGACTTTCTTTGACGGCACTCCCGTACTGGTTCCGGGTGGTTTTAACACGGAAACCGAACCGAATGGCGATATCCTCATGTACCCGGAAGGCGATCCATCGCTTGAGCCCAGCGGGCGTATGCCAGCTGGCGGCTTTTACTTTGATGCCATCGTCCGCCAACCCCCAATCATTGAAGATCAACTCGACCCCGCCCGCAACCTGGAGGAGTTCCAACCCATCACGTCCACCGACCTGGACTATTTCGCGCGCGAAGCCAATCGCCTATACACCCAGACCGACAAAGCGATCCTGGCCAACTTCGGCGGGATGGGTTTTGGCGATATCGCCCTCGTTCCGGGCATTCAATTGCGGCACCCCAGGGGCATCCGCGATATGACCGAGTGGTACATGGCCACGGTCACCCGGCGGGAATACGTCTGGGCAGTGTTTGATAAACAATGTGAAATTGCCCTGGAAAACCTTAAACAGATATATGCCCGGGTAGGCGACAGGGTCAGCGTATTGTTCGTGACCGGCACTGATTTTGGGACGCAAAACGGACCCTTCATCGCTCCCAAAACCTATCGCGACCTTTACCAACCCTTCCATAAAGCGATCAACAACTGGGTTCATCAAAATACGTCCTGGAAGACCTTTATCCACTCGTGCGGATCGGTGTTCCAGCTCATCCCGGATTTTATCGCGGCGGGCTTTGATATTCTCAACCCCGTGCAGACCTCGGCTACAGGCATGGACTCACATGTGCTGGCTGAAGCATTTGGCGACCAGGTTACCTTTTGGGGCGGCGGAGTCGATACGCAGCACACCCTTCCCTTTGGTTCACCAAAAGAAATCCAGGATGAAGTCCGTGTGCAAATGAAACTATTTGGAGCAGGCGGCGGGTTTGTGTTCAACACTGTCCATAACGTACAGGCCGATATCCCCACGCCTAACCTCCTGGCGCTGTACCAGGCGGTTAACGCCTATCGGGATTACTCCTTCGGATGACCAGTTTCTATTGATTTTATCTTGATCAAATTGGGCAGAATCAACCATCCTGGAATGTTTTTGTGAAGTTAGGAGGTTAAAATGAGCGTTCCAACCCGGCGGGCAAAAGGCCACGCACAGATGACCATCGATGAAGCAGTCTGTAACGGTTGCGGTTTGTGCGTTAAAGTGTGCATCGGTGCACCGCTCACGATGGTGGATGGCAGGGTGTTTGTTGACCAGGGGGCTTACTTTGGCTGCTTTGCTTGCGGTCAATGCATGGCCGTGTGCCCATTGGACTGCATCCAGGTTAAAGGTCGGGACCTTTCACCAGAAGACATGTTCCCTTTACAGGAAGCTATCACGCCATCTAATGACCAACCAGCCGCTTACACACCGCTTTCTGCCTTGCTGACCGCCCGGCGCAGTGTACGCAGCTACCAGGAGACACCCGTCCCACGGGAGATGATCGAGAAAATCATCGCTGCGGTCA
The DNA here is from genome assembly GCA_007135845.1 of Candidatus Brevefilum sp. The sequence goes on along the minus strand of SLIC01000176.1, from coordinate 1,058 downwards.
GCACGGCGCCGATGGGCATCCCGCCCACCGATGTTGAGGTGCTGGTGTTGGAGAATAAAGAAGCCGTAGCAAGCTTGACGGTGGATATCATTGACATCTTCAAGAAAGTGCGCTGGCTCGTCTCTGACCCGATTCAATGGCTGATGCGTCCTTTTATGAGCAAAGAGACAGCCGAGGTCTACCGGGGGTTTCTGGCCGTTGCCATCACCAGCATTTTGGATAAATATGAGCAGGGCGAAAACTGGCTGACCTATGACGCCCCCTGCGCCCTGTATTTTTATACCTCCCGCTATGCCGACCCGGCCGATCCGACCATCACCGCCACCTATGCCATGCTGGCCGCACAGGGCCTGGGTTTGGGTAGCTGCATGCTGGGGACGATCCCCTATTGTTTCCAAAACAGCCGCAAGCTGCGAAAGAAATACAACATCCCCGATAAAAGCCAGCAGGGGTTAATGCTGATCTTAGGTTACCCGGCTGTGACATACCGCAAGGGCATCAAACGCCGCCTGGGGGCGGTGCGGTATGTGGCTTAGCAGTTGATCTAATTAGGGCAGGCACAGAGATCCGCCCCTACAAATACCCCCCTGATGATGCTGGTCTCCTGACCAGCCGGTTTTATGACCAATGCATTGTCATCCAGCTTTATAACCTGTAGGGTGGGGTGGAGGAACACGTTTCGATTAAAAAAATCCTAAATATCCAAAGCTATTTTAGGCAAATACTAATCTCATACCAACCCACCATTCTTGAAAAACAATTTAATAACTACCTTACTATGTCTTTGATATCCCTCTAACAATTCTGTTTACAACCAAATGCGTCCTGATGGTGGGTTGGTGTGATAATATCCCTGATGGAAATTCTAACTTCACATGTAAAACTGTATGACGCGTAAAGCCCTTCACCAACCCACCCTACAGAAAAAGGATCCTTTAAGAATTGGCGCCTTGTAGGGTGGGTTGGAGGAACACGTTTCAATCAGATATATCATAAATCTCAAAAGCTGTTTTAGGCAAATACTAGTCTCACACCAACCCACCATTAAGAAAAAACAT
>SLIC01000037.1 GCA_007135845.1 Candidatus Brevefilum sp. | reverse complement strand
GGATTACCTTAAGGATTTAGAACGCCAAAATCAAGCCTGGGTGATCGTGTCGCGACAGGCATCGCGATTGCGAAATTTGTGGGGTGAAGGGCAGGTTTATCGCGGTGCTTTAGCAGAGAAGCAGCTTGACGACCAGTTCATCGAAGGTACCCTGGCAGGCGGTTGGATTCTCTCTGATACCGTTTATCAGGATAATGCCCCAGGTGGAGCCCATTTACACCTGTTAACGGATAGTGAGATCTTTGGCTGGTCACGACCGCAGCCTCGGCGGCGTTACCGACCGACTGCTGAAGCACCTGAATCCAGTTATGCTGACCTGGAACCCGGTGACTGGGTGGTGCATGTTGATTATGGGATTGGCAAATATGCCGGCCTGGTCCAGCGCACACAGGACGGTGTGCTGCAGGAATACCTGTGCATTGAATATGCTGATCAAGATCAGCTTTTTGTGCCCATTCACCATGCTGACCGTTTGACCCGTTATATTGGTGCAGATGGCCATGTGCCGGTCATTTCTCGTTTGGGTGGGAGTGCCTGGCATAACACCAAACAGAAGGTGCGCGAGGCGGTACAGGAGATTGCCGGTGATCTGCTGGAGCTTTATGCGCAGCGGCAGGTGGCAGAAGGTTATGTTTTTAGCGGTGACACACCCTGGCAGCGGGAATTGGAAGCCAGTTTCCCCTATATCGAGACTGAAGATCAATTGCAAGCGTTGGCAGAGATCAAGGCAGATATGGAAGCCTCACAACCGATGGACCGACTGCTGTGCGGAGATGTTGGTTATGGCAAAACCGAAGTAACCTTGCGGGCAGCCTTTAAAGCCGTGATGGATGGGAAACAGGTGGCGGTGTTAGTGCCCACAACCGTCCTTGCCCAGCAGCATTATGACACATTCCAATCCCGCCTGGCGACTTTCCCGGTGGAAGTTGAGATGCTCTCCCGCTTTCGTACCCAGCAAGAACAGTCGCGGATCATTAAGAATCTGCGTACTGGCAAGGTGGATATTGTCATTGGCACCCACCGACTGCTCTCTGAAGATGTTTCCTTTAAGGACCTCGGTCTGGTGGTGATTGATGAAGAACAGCGTTTTGGGGTTGCCCACAAAGAACATCTCAAACAATTACGGACTTCGGTGGATGTTCTGACTCTGACGGCGACACCCATCCCGCGCACACTCTATATGGCATTGACCGGGGTGCGGGACATCTCCACGATCAACTCGCCGCCTGAAGAACGTTTACCCATTGTGACCCACATCGGGCCATACGACCCTAAGATGATCCGCCAGGCAATTGTGCGCGAGCTTGAGCGTGGCGGCCAGGTCTTTTTTGTCCATAACCGCGTCCAGACGATCAGTGCCATGCGGGTTCACCTTGAAGAGCTGGTCCCGGAAGCACGGATTGGTATTGCACATGGGCAGATGGATGAGAAGTCCTTGGCAGAGGTGATGCGCCGGTTCAACAATGGCGATGTGGATGTGTTGTTGTGTACATCGATCATCGAATCGGGGTTGGATATCCCGAATGCAAACACCCTGATTGTTGATCGTGCTGACACCTTTGGCCTGGCACAGCTTTACCAGCTGCGGGGCAGGGTGGGCCGCGGTGCCCAACGAGCCTACGCTTACCTGTTCCGGCACCGGGTTAAATCACCCACGCCAGAAGGTCAGGAACGCATGGAGGTATTGGCAGAGAATACGCAATTGGGTTCAGGATATGCGATTGCCATGCGCGACCTTGAAATGCGCGGTGCCGGTGAATTGCTGGGTACCCGCCAATCCGGGTACATTGCTTCGGTTGGGTTTCACCTGTACACCAGGTTGTTGGCACAAGCTGTCAGGCAGTTCCGCCTGGCAACAGGCGTCCAGGGTCCGGACGATGAATCTATTCTGGATGCCTCTCTGAGCATTCCCACTTCCGTCAACCTGCCGCTTTCAATTGGTATTCCTGATTCATACATCGCCGACCAGGCATTGCGGCTAAAACTCTACCGGCGTCTAGCCGATATTAACGATGAAGCTGCCCTGGCATCGATTGAAATGGAATTTATTGATCGTTTTGGTCCATTACCTGACCAGGTAAAAAACCTGATCTTCCAAATCAAAATAAAATTGATGGCGGCCATAGCCGGCCTGGCTTCGGTGAGCTTTGAGGGACGTCAGATCCTTTTGCGCTACCCCTCTCTACCAAATGGTATTGCTACCCGCGAACTACCCGAATTAGGTCCACCGGTGATGGCAGGGAAGAATGCCTACCGTATCCACTTTACTGACCCACAGAACGAGCCCTGGCAGGAGATACTGGTCGAAACCTTGCTAAAGATCCGTCCATTTAATAAAGATTGATGTAATCATTTTTGGTAAACGCATCGTTGACAAAGATCTCCTGCGATGATAATAACAATCAGGCCATAATGTGTACAAAAAAAGCCCAGTTTAATGAAAAACCAGCTGTGAAATTTTGCTAGCGCCGTTCAAGTTCTTATGGATGGGCATATGTTAACACCACTTGCGAAAATAAACCCATGTGTTATACTGCAAAAACGCTTTTTGGTCTCATGAACCGCTCTTTTTGACTGCATTGAAAACTTTTCATGTTGCAGTTAGGCTCGATTGATCGGCATGAGTGAATTTGAGACAGGACAATTAGTTAAGTTGGATTGTATCTTGTGTAGAAGCAAGTCAGATTTATGAACATTTTTATTACAAAACATCAAAAATGGGTCTTGCCGGGAGCTATTTTGATGATCCTGGTTGGATTAGGTCTGATCTGGTTCGGATTGTTCCAAACCAACACAGTGATCATTGCTGGTGAAGTTCTCAATGTGCGGACACAAACCTGGCGGGTGTCTGGTTTGCTGCGTTCAGCTGGTATTTACGTGGATGACGATGACAGGGTAATGCCTGAAGGCGATCCTGTGTTTTGGCGGCAGGCTGTGGTCAAGATCGAACCAGCCCGGGACGTACTGATCCAAACGCCTGATGAAGAGGTGTGGCTGCATACTGCTGAGAAAATCCCGGCCAACCTGTTAGCCAAAATAGACCTGCACTTATTTCCGAAGGATCAGGTCTTGATCAATGGTTCAGAGATAAACCCGCATATCCCAATGGACGGCAATGATTTCCTGCTTGTGCAGGTTATCCCGGCTGTACCGGTTGATCTCGATATTGATGGGCGTCAGATGATACTCTACACCGATCAGCCAACCCTGGGTACCGCGCTTGAAGCAGCTTCTATCCGGGTTTCACCACAGGATTGGATTTCAGAAGACCTGATGACACCTTTGGATGATAACCTGACTGTGAACATCCGCCGTGCCCGAGAGGTATTGGTGACGGTTGGTGAAACCTCTGTAAGGGGCATGACTGCTGCCGTGTCCGTTGGTGAAGCCCTGGTTGACCTGTGCATCCCCCTGCAGAATCTTGATCACACGTTTGTGGCTGAAGATGACCCGATCCCCGAGGGAGGAATCATCGAGGTTGTTCATGTGAATGAAGAAATCAAGATCTTAAAGGATGAGGTGTCCTTCAGCAATGAATTTGTTGAAGACCCCAATACAGTTCTGGACCAGGTATCGGTGGTGACACCAGGGCAAGTCGGTATTTATGCCACCCGGGAACGGGTCCAATATGCCAATGGGGAAGAGGTCTGGCGGGATGTTCCTGAGAGCTGGCAGGCCAGTGAAGCCATGGATGGTGTGCTGGGCTACGGTTCAAAGGTCGAGGTGCGTACCGCCGTGGTCGATGGCCAGGAGATTGAGTACTGGCGCAAGATCAGTGTTTATGCCACATCTTATTCTCCCTGCCGTTTAGGAGTGCCTGGTTTATGCAGCAATACTACGGCATCCGGCTTACCTTTGCAAAAGGGTTCAATCGCCGTGACCCGCAGCTGGTTCAATATGATGAGATTCCAACAAGTCTTTGTCCAAGGCTATGGCCATGGAACCATTATGGATATTGGCGGTGGTTCTTTGTTCTTCAACCACTACTGGATTGACCTGGGTTACTCGGATGAAAACTATCGACCGTGGCATCACTGGACAACGATGTATTTCCTGACCCCTGTTCCAGATTGGTATCCTGCGATTCTGCCATGGCCCTAGACCCTTTGCACATTCCCTCATTGTTAAAAAAGTATGGCATTCGGCCCCAAAAATCCCTGGGGCAAAATTTCCTTGCAGATCATAATGCCTTATTGAAGATCGTCGGTGATGCTGAGGTGAACGCCTCAGACCGGGTGCTGGAGATTGGTGCTGGGTTGGGAAACCTGACACGCCTGTTGGCTCAGCATGCACACCACGTCACGGCTGTTGAACTTGATGACCGCTTGTCTCCAGCTCTTGAAGGGGTGCTAAAACCCTTTGATAATGTCAAACTGGTTCAAAGAGACATCCTTGAACTCCCTATGGAGAGCCTTTTTACTGAAGATGGTTACCTGGTGGTTGCGAATATTCCCTATTACATCACCTCGGCCGTCATTCGCCACCTGCTGGAAGCGGCAATCAAACCCGGGCGGATTGTGCTGACCATCCAGCGTGAAGTCGCCGAGCGTATTCTGAGCCAGGATGAGAAGATGAGCCTGCTGTCGCTTTCGGTTCAGGTGTATGGCAAAGCCAGGATAACGAGCCAGATACCTGCCAGCTGTTTTTATCCCAGGCCGCAGGTCGATTCGAGTGTTTTGATCATTGATGTGTACGAACAACCCAAGCTTTCGAATGAGGGCATTCGCTGGTTGTTTAAACTAGCCCATGCGGCCTTTAACCAAAAGCGTAAGATGCTGCGTAACTCGCTTAAATCCATTCTTGGTGGGGATGAAGAAAGACTCTTTAGGGTTTTGGCAGAAGCCGGGATCGATCCCCGCCAGAGGCCTGAAGCTTTATCCCTGGACGAATGGATCCGCCTGACTCGGGTGGTGGTAGCTGATAGCTAATAGCTGATAGCTGATAGCTAATAGCTGATAGCTGATAGCTGATCCAGCTCTGCTGCGACTTGGGGACTTTATGGCTGACGGCAGATAATTGAACCTCACGCATTTTCTCTTGATTACAGCATTCATGGATGGATTAATGTCACCACGCAGGTGTTGTGTGGTGGGGCAGTCACCCCGGTACCATAACAGAAACGAAACAATTGTTGGTTAATAATGCGATTTATCGTTTTTTCATGTAATACCGCCTGAGCTGCCAGACCCGCCAGGCGGCTTCAATCTGGATGCGCAGTGACATTTTCGATACCCCCATGGTGCGATCAGCGAAATAGATCGGCACCTCGGCGAAGGTCAGACCGGCCAATTTTGCCAGGTAAGCCAGTTCAACGATAAAAACGTAACCATTAGAGCGTGATTCTTCAAAAGGAATCGCTTCCAGAGCAGACCGGCGCCACAGTCGGTAACCGCCGGTGGTGTCTTTAATGGGTAATCCCAGGATGGTACGCGCATAGGTGTTGCCGAACCAGGACAAACCCTTGCGCCAGAAGGGCCAGCCTTGATCGACACTTCCATCCGCAACGTACCGCGAACCAATAGCCACATCTGCCTGGGATAAGGCATCGAGCAGGGCAGGCAGCCGATCAGGGGGATGGCTGAGGTCCGCATCCATCATACCGATGATATCTGCCCCTTCATCCAGTGCCTGGCGGAAGCCCTGAATATAGGCTTTGCCCAGTCCTGTTTTTCCTGCCCGATGGAGAACTTTCATATTGTTGGGGTATGTTTCACTGAGCCTATCCGCCACAACGCCGGTGCCATCCGGGCTGTTGTCGTCCACCACCAGGATGTGAAAGTCAGGGATTCCAAGTTTAAACAGCCCCTCAACCAGGATCGGCAGGTTTTGTGCTTCGTTATAGGTGGGAATCACCTGGATGATTTTCATTCGGCTCCAATTAGCCCGAGTGGGAGAATTGAGCTGGCTAAGAACAATTCTTTGACTGTGTCAGTTTTAACATAGCCATTATGGGGTGTCAAGCAGGAGGAGTAGTTAGTTTAAAGATTCACATCCATAAAAAGGAAACTTGCGTTGAGGAATGCCAGATTTAATGGGCCAATAAAGAAACGTCGAACCCCACCAAATGAAAATCATTTTTGCCGGGTTGTTCACCCTGGTTTTATCAGATGGTTGCTTTGTTCATTGGGTGGTTTACACCCTCAAGTATTTACTCTACCACGCGATATTAGGTAGACTTAATTATGGATTTTTTTACCAAGAAAGGATAGCATGATCAAGAAAAAGGTAATGATTGTGGTCTTAGGGGCTTTCCTGATCCTTTCAGGATTGGTGGGATTGATCGACGGCATTGGGAACCTGGGGATTGTTATTGACATCCTGGCAGTGGCGGCGGGTGTTCTGATCTTATTGTACGCACCAGGCGTTTCATCGCGCATCGGCTGGATGATGGCCGCGGTTTACCTGATTGCTATTGGATTGACCAGCATCCTGGGATTAAGTTTCTCAGGGATGGGAATAATTTTAGCCATCCTGGCTTTGGCGGCGGGTGTTTTACTGTTGGTCAGAGCGCCGAAGATTAAGGGGAATATCGGCTACCTGCTGTTCTTTATCTGGCTGGTTTTGGTTGGTTTGGCAGGTTTGGTCAGCCTGGGTCCAATAGGGATGGTCATTGACATTGTTGCCCTGGTCGCAGGCTTTCTGTTGATTTTGGGAGAGTAAACCGAAGAGTCTTAAGTGATTGTTTCGTTTTTTCTTAGGGTCTGATTTGATAATACCCCTATATCAACGCGATCAAGGGATCATTTGTGAAACAGTTGTGGTTATGATAATCGTGTTAAAGAAAGTATGGGACTGAAAATGAAGGATACCGTCATTAATCTGGAGAATGTGCATAAGTATTATGGAAAGCTCCATGCCTTGCGGGGGCTGAACTTGTCGGTCGAACAAGGTGAAGTATTTGGTTTCTTGGGGCCAAATGGGGCAGGTAAAACAACCACCATCCGTTGTATGCTGGACTTTATCCGTCCTAACCGTGGGAACATCCAGGTCTTGGGATTTGACCCGCAAAAAACTCCTCAGGATGTGAAAGCACAGGTGGGCTACCTTCCGGGTGATTTGATGTTAGAAGGTGATTTCACTGCACGAAAATTCCTCAAGCATCTCCGGAGAATGCGAAATAATCACCGTAATTGGGATGATCTACTTGAACTAGCGGATCGATTGGACCTGGCCATAGACCAAAAAATCGAAACGCTTTCGCAAGGGAACCGGCAGAAGGTAGGGCTGTTGCAGAGTTTTATCAGTAAGGTGCCGTTGATGATGCTGGACGAGCCTACTTTGGGCCTGGACCCGCTGATGCAGCAGGAGGTACTTAATATCATCCGTGAGGAGGCAGATCAGGGCACGACGATTTTCTTTTCATCCCACATCCTTTCTGAAGTTCAAAAAATAGCCGACCGGGTGGGCATCATTCGCAAAGGTGTTTTGGTGGAGATTGCCCAAACGGATGACCTGATCAACAGGGCCCTCAACCAGGCCACGATCCATTTCATGGAAAAAGTACCGGAGAACAGCTTTGAACACCTGGAAAATATCAAAGTTCTACGGATGAACGATGATCAACATACTTATACCCTTGAGGTGGCAGGCGAGATGGATGCGTTGATCAAAACACTGGCAAAATATCCCGTCAGGGACCTGGCAATCCACCGTCCCTCTTTGGAAGAGGTGTTCATGAAATATTACAAAGATGAAGAGCAGGAGGACTGAGCGATGTTAGCCATTTTTCAGCGAAAACTATTTAAAAATGCTCTGATGATCCTGGGTTGGGGTCTTGGTTTAGCTTTACTGGGTTACTTTTTGTTTGATATTTATGAATCCTTATTTGTGATGGATGCCGATGTGCAGCAGATTATGGAGGCATTCCCGGATGAGGTGCTTGCTTTCTTTGGTGGTGAAATTGATGTTTTTGATCCAGAGGGGTTTTTGCACCTGGAATTCTTTTCCTATGTTCAGATAATCCTGGGACTTGTGGTTGTCTCAGGTGCAACCAGTTTGATCGTTAAAATAGAGGAGCAAGGTACCCTGGAATTAATCCTGGCCCAACCCATCAGCCGATCAGCAGTTTTTTGGAGCAAGTTGGCTGCCTTGGTTGTGACCCTGATCCTGATCCTGACGATTATTTGGGGTGGGTTTGCGCTGGGTTTGGCGGGTACTGACAGCTTTGATCTGGACCAGGGACAGCTCATCCGTCCGTTTGTGTCTCTGTTTGCGGTGTTAATGTTCTTTTTGGGCCTGGCACTGTTGTTTAGTATGATCCTACCCACCAGTGGTTCAGCATCCATGGTTACCAACCTGGTCTTGATTGCCAGTTTCTTTATTACGTCACTGGCACAGATCTATGATCGATTAGAACCCTTGAACCGCTTATCACCCCTGCGCTATTACCAGGGTGGGCGGGCGTTGAGTGGGATTAATACTGAACATTTGCTGATCTTGCTTGGTGGTTCGGTGGTGTTTATCGCCCTGGCCTGGTTTTTGTTTGAAAAGCGCGACCTGCGCTTTGGAGGTACAGGCTGGCTGCGTCTCGCATTCAAGCGCAAAGGGAATGAAGCAGGGTGAGTTAAATAAAACTGTAAAATCGAGATCATTGGGGGGCTTTAAAAATCCCGATCGCGACGGTCTCCAGACCGGAGCGATATTTATGGGAGATTAATTGATATGTGGAGACAAGCGAAATCAACGGTCTGTAATTTTCCGGGATGTTACACAAGAAAATTTCTGGATCGTATAAAAAAATGATTATAATTGACACTTTATCCATCGAATTTCAATGATTGCGGGGAGGAGCTATGCAACCCAATCCTGTCCTTATAAAACTCGGTTTTTCAGCAGATGACCGGGTGGTCATCATCCATGCGGATGATATTGGCATGTGCCAGGCAACAGTTGATGCTTTTGCAGAAATGGTTGATTTTGGTTTGATCTCAAGCGGCGCTGTAATGGTACCCTGCCCGTGGTTCCTGGAAGCAGCAGCCTATGCCCGTGCTCATCCGGATGCTGACATAGGCGCACACCTGACGCTCACCAGCGAATATGACCGTTACCGCTGGGGTCCTCTTTCCACTTGCGATCCGGCATCCGGCTTGTTGGATGAGCAGGGCTTTTTTCATAAAACCACCCAGGCAGTCTGGGATCACGCTGACCAGGAAGCTGCCATGACTGAAATCAATATCCAGGTCAGTCGCGCCCTGGCGGAAGGCATCAACCTGACACATATCGATACCCACATGGGTTCAATTGCCCATCCAACCTTAATACCGGGGTATATCCAGCTGGCTGCCAGGGACAGCCTGCCACCCATGATTCCACGATATTCTAAGCAAGAGCTGATGACTGTAGGAAATGTGGACGAAAACACCGCTGAGTTAATCACAGGCATGGTTCAATCACTGGAAGAAATGGACTACCCGCTCTTAGACGGGCTTTCGGGCTTGGAACTGGTCAATGCAGGTGATCGGCTAGCACAAGCCAAACAAGCCTTATCTGCCTTGAAACCCGGATTGACCCATTTCATTATCCATCCCGCCAAGGATACCCCGGAACTGCGTCAGATAACTTCATCATGGGATTGCCGCGTGGCGGATTATGAAACCTTCACCAGTGATGCCATGCGTAATTTCATCCGGGAGGAAGGCATTCAGGTGATTGGTTACCGTGCACTACAGGCATTGATGCCGAAAGTTGAATAAGTGTTTTTGTTTGCAGTTAGGAAAAGGACACGACCGATCATTCTGAGCCTGAACCAATAGAAGTGGAGATCAGCAAGATCGTGAAAACATCGAATCTGAGATGGATTTTATTTGAGTCCGTCTTTACTTAAAACCAAAACACTCTGATCAAATGTGATAAGCGATAGATCAGGGTGTTTTGAGTAAGGCTGCAATGTTTGATTTCAATCCGCAGCCGGTTCGTTCACCTGTACGGGTTTATGCTTCTTCGACCTCAGTCGCTTGGTCTTCTTCCACATATATTTCCATGGATTCGACATCTTCTTCAGCAGCTGAAAATTTATCTGCTTTTAGTGTTGAAACAATTTGAACAATCCAGCCGACTCCAAACAGAATGGCAGCAAAAATGACAAACTGGCCAAAATTCTGCATGTGGAAGCTGATGATGTTAAACAAATTTTCACTCACCACGATTTGACCCATGGCGGCCATTTCAGAGATGTATTGGAATGAGAACACCGCTGCCCAAACCGCGAAGGCAAAGAATAATCCTGCTAAAATATAAAAAATAAGACTAACAATTGGTAATTTTTTGTTGATCATAAAAAACCGTCTTTCTTTGAATTTTGATTGAAATGCCCCAATCCTGGAACATTGCTAAGACTTAGCCACAAGGGATTATACTCGATTAATCATCTAGATGAAGTTGTTGTGTTTAACCACAAAATCATCAGCATGTTACAGCGATTATTTATCAATTAAACCTGTTTGTCTTAATGTGTTTCTAGAGCAGTTTGCTTCTGTTAGATCAAGGAGCCACCGGACGCCCATTTTGGCGGGCTGAATCCAGCAGTGCCTCGATAACCCGCATGTTGCTGATGGCGTCTTCGATTGGGAAAACAGGTGTTTTGCCGGCGATGGCATGCATCAAGTCTTCTGCGACCAGGCGGTAGTTGTTAACTGCCGGGAAGGTATGAACATGGGAGGACTCGGTACCTGTCTCCGAGAAGCGTCCTGGAGGGGACTTGTGGATCAGGGTTTCAACCATGCCTGGAACGAAGGTCATTGGCAGTTCTAGGTAGCCCTCGGTACCGCCCAGAATGGCACGCTCACGACGTTCCTGGTTGATGCCACAGTCGAAGTGGGCTAACAAACCATCACCAAAGTCCAGGATCCCAACCAGCTGGTCATCCACACCCGTTGATGCCCAATGCGCACGGGCCTGGACGCTGACCGGTTCTCGCCCTGCCATCAACCGGCTGAAGTTGATGCAATAACAACCGACATCCATGACTGCACCACCCCCCATATCCGGCTGGTAGCGGATATCTTTTTTATTGCGTAGCCGGAAGCAGAATGCAGATTCAATTGTCTTAAACTCGCCAATTTCACCTGAAATAATCATTTCCCGTGCAGCCTGGATGCGGGGATGGTAGCGGTACATGAAGGCTTCCAACAGTTGTACCCCATTGGCCCTGGCGGCTGAGATCATCTCGTGGCATTCTCCAGCATTCAGCCCAAGGGGTTTTTCACAAAGGATATGTTTACCTGCTTCGGCAGCCCGAATCGTCCATTCTTTGTGCAAATGGTTGGGCAGGGGGTTATAAACAGCCTCGATTTCAGGGTCTTCAAGCAGTGTTTGATATCCTTCATAAGCCCTGGGAATGCCCATTTCGTCTGCACAGGACTGGGCGGTATCAGCCGAACGGCTGCTCACAGCAATAACCTCAGCCTGTGGTGATTCCTTCAACGCCGGAATCATTGCTTTTCGGCCAATATTGGCTGTGCTGAGGATTCCCCAGCGGATTATCTTTTCCATCTGACCTCCTATGGTCTCACATTTTTATTTTTTCCGTCTTCTGTTTCTCGTCTTTTTCAGCAGGAATCCCAACCCAAACAGTGCTGTAGCCAACCCGATCAAAATCACCCAGGGGCGTTCCAGGATCCACAACAGGGCGGTCAATCCTTTACGCATAAATTCCACCTGCTCAACATCTTCAGGCACTGCTGCCGGTTTGTTCCAATCAAAGGTGTTCAGTTTCGAGAGGAAGCCCTGCTCCACACAACCCTCCAGGCTGAAGATGTGGATGGGTTTTTCCTGCATGACGCACAGGCGCAGGTCACGGGAGAAAGCTTCCCAGGTGAGGGGCGTAAGTTCAATGGCGTCCCCGAGATCAACGCCGCCGCCGGTATTTCCCACACCCACCGAATCTGCTTCTGGGGCATAACTCCACAGGACCGCACCCCCCTGACCATTCAGCTGGCTGGTGTAAAGCATCAGCACTTCGCGCTCGGTTTCAAAGTCTACCATCCCCAGGATGCGCTGCAGCACAGTTGATCGCGCCAGACGCTCATCGACGATCAGCGGCAGATGATAGGATTCCACCGGGTAGCCATCCGCGCGGATCAGGTCGCCCAGGGCTTGATAGCTGCGTTGAGCACGGGTTACCCGGGTTTTATCGAACAACCTTCGAAGAATCTTTTTTGCAAAGGATTGATCCGCTTTTCCCGAGATTGCTGTCCGCAAATCGTTAATGTCCATCTGGAATTCCAGGCCAATGCCAGCCCATTGCAAGTCATATTGGGTTGTCCAGGCTTTAAAGGCCACGTACCGGGCAGCCGCTTTATCGTGGTTATCTGGGTTGAACCAGTAGCCTTCTGTTTCAGGGAGCAGCAGCCAGGCGATCACCGGGACGCCGGCTTTGTTAAGCCGTTTCACCAGCTCGGCGCGTTCTTCAGATAAATCCAGTATCCCCAGGCTGAGGTTGGCATCCAGTGCTTTAAGGTCGTCGATCACAAATCGACCGTCAAACAATTTGGAGAGCGGCTCAGGGGCCAGCTCGCAGAAAAATGTTAATGCGGGTTGGGACATAAAATTTTAACCTCCTTGATCAGATTGAACGGCTTTCGTCCGATTTCCGATGATAGGCAGCGGTTATCGTAAATAAAGTTGCTGTTGAGCGGTTTGACCCTGCAGGGTGTTCCGCAATGTTTTAATGAAACTGTCCTTGCCAGCTGAATGCGTCTTACCGGTTAGAGGGCTTAATCTTCCGGAAATGGAGGAATACAGTTGGCATTCATCAGCACATCGGTGGCGGCTTGCGCAGCGCCGATTTTTGCTTCAGCCAGGTCTAACAGCTGGTCGTAGCTCAACTTTAGTTGGGCAATGCCCTGTGCCTGGGCTTGCATGCCGACAGCGGCTGCTTGCAGGGGGTAAATAGCCATATCGGTCATCAGGGGCAAGATATGGTCTTCATCCAGGGCATCTGCGCCCCAATCAGCCAGGGCAGTGGCTGCCGCAAAGCACATCTCATCGCTGATGGTAGCGGCGCGAACATCCAGCGCGCCTCTGAAGACAGCCGGGAAACACAGGGCATTATTGACCTGGTTGGGAAAATCTGAGCGCCCGGTGGCAACCACCGCCGCCCCAGCAGCCTTGGCTTCCCAGGGCCAGATTTCCGGCACAGGGTTGGCACAGGCGAAGACAATCGGGTTTTCTGCCATGGTTTCGATCCATTCCGGATGAATGATCCCAGGTCCGGGTGTTGAAAATGAGATGACCACATCAGCACCAGCCATGGCTTCTGCGATCCCGCCGTGTTTTTCCTGTGGGTTGGTCATCTGGGCCAGCATCCAGGCTGGGGTGAAAGTGCCAACGTCTTCACGATGTTTACCCAGGATACCGCCCTCATCAACGATCAACGTTTTTTCGGGGTCAACACCCCAGGCGAATAGTAAACTGGCGCAGGCCGCGCCAGCCGCACCGGCACCAATCAACGCCAGCCGGATTTCGGATTTTTCTTTTTCAACAATTTTGAGGGCATTGATCAGACCTGCCAGGGTGACGGTGGCCGTGCCCTGCTGGTCATCATGCCAGACGGGGATGCTGGCTTTTTCTCTCAGGCGGGTGAGGATCTCGAAACAACCTGGTTGGGCGATATCTTCCAGGTTGATTCCCCCAAAACCAGGCTGGAGGCGCAGGACAGTTTCAATGAAAGCCGCGGTACTCTCCACATCCAGCACCAGGGGAACAGCATCCACACCGCCCAGGTACTTGAACAGCAGGCTTTTTCCTTCCATGACAGGCAGACTGGCTTGGGGTCCGATATCCCCCAGGCCGAGCACACGTGAGCCGTCGCTGACCACGGCAATCGTGTTGCCCCGGTTGGTCAGCTCGTATACTTTTTCAGGGGATTGAGCGATGGCCAGACACGGTGCCGCCACGCCGGGTGAGTACCAGATTGAAAAATCATCCATGCCCCGCACCGGGCATTTTGGAAGGGTGGCGATTTTTCCCTGGTAATAAGCATGACCCTTCATCGCATCGGCGGAAGGCTGCTTGGTTTTATTGAGCAGCTCGTGCAGTTCCTGTTCGTCTGGCTGTTGATGGGTCATGGGCGCTCATTTCTCTGAATGCAAGCCCGGTGATTCACCCGGTTCATGCATTAATCTGACTTATGGGTTAATTTTACCATTGGAGAGAGCGTGAATTGTGATTAGGGAGATATGAATAGTGAATAGTGAATGGTGAAATGTGAATGGTGAATCGTGAACAGAGATTGGTGTGATTATTGAACTATGGTTGTTTTTCAGACATTTATATAGGCTTAAAAAGAGAGGAACCTGGCATCGAACAAGGTTCGGGATACCCACATAATTGAATGTTTTCAGTTTTCCACAAGATCAATGGGAAAAATTTTGAACCTTTCACTATTCACAACTCACTATTCACGAACTTTCCTAATAACTAAGTCCAAACCCACGGGGATATAAAGGGTCCTTTGAGTCTGAGGGGACATCGGAGCGCTGTGCCCTCTGTGTCTATAATAATGAGACAACTGACCCCAATAATTTAGAGTATAGGGCGAAGGAGAAAATAAATGTCTCAAGAAGAAAAAAACTTAAATCCACCTGACCCGGAAGTGCTCTCCAGACCACAGAGAAGAAGATACTCGGCCGAATATAAGCTGAGGATACTCAAGGAATATGATGCCTGTGAACAGCCAGGAGAGAAAGGGGCATTACTGCGACGAGAGGGTATCTATTCATCCAACATAGCGACTTGGCGTCGACAATACAGCCAAGGCGGTGTGGATGGATTGCACAAAACCAAGCGTGGTCCGAAAGTGGTTCCACATGCCCAAGAAAACAAGCAATTGAGACAAGAGAATGAGCAATTGAAAAAGCGACTGCAACAAGCGGAGTTAATTATTGAAGTCCAAAAAAAAGTCTCTCAAATTCTCAATCTGGAACTCAACGGGCAGGAGCACGAGAGTTGATCGAAGAAGTTGAAAAACTGGGTCAAGAAATTGGCATAACGAAAGCGTGCCAAGTGTTGGTTGTTCCCAGAAGTCGCGTCTATCGTGCACGAGCAGCGCACACAGAAACAAGCAGACCAGTTATAAAACCTAAACCACATCCTCGATCGCTACGCCAAGATGAAAAGATACAAGTCCGACAAATATTGAACAGTGAACGGTTCCAAGACCTGGCACCTCGCGAAGTATATGCAACGCTGTTGGATGAAGGCATTTATCATTGCAGCTGGCGGACAATGTACCGTATCCTTGAAGAACACGATGAAATACGAGAAAGACGTAACCAATTGACCCATCCGAACTATAAAAAGCCTGAATTACTGGCAACTGGCCCTAGACAGGTCTGGAGTTGGGACATAACCAAGCTTTTAGGGCCGGAAAAGTGGACCTATTACTATTTGTATGTGATCTTGGACATATTTAGCCGGTATGTGGTGGGTTGGATGATTGCCTCTAAAGAAACGGCTGTCTTAGCTCAAGAACTGATTCAGAAGACCTGTGCAAAACAAAACATCCAGCGAGATCAATTGATCATCCATGCCGATCGAGGCAGCCCAATGATTGCGAAAACGATGGCATTGCTGATGGCTGATCTGGGCGTCACAAAATCACATTCCAGGCCGCATGTGTCGGATGATAATCCTTTTTCTGAAGCTCAATTTCGAACCATGAAGTATCGTCCTGACTACCCTAAGCGTTTTGGCAGCCAACCAGACGCTCGCCTCTGGGCTCGTCATTTCTTTGAATGGTACAACAATGAACATCATCATAGCAGCATCGGATTGATGACTCCAGCAGAGGTTCATTATGGCCAAGCAAAAGAAATTACTCATAGACGGCAGATCGTCCTGCAAGAGGCATATGATAAGACCCCGGAGCGATTTGTGAAAGGAATACCAAAAGCCCCACAGTTACCAGACCGTGTGTGGATCAATCCACCCAAGAAAGCAACCCCACAATCTAGTGAAGATCCAATGAAGATAATTCTGCTGAAGCACTTCGATTTGCGGGAGCTCATTCCGGAGGCCGGGGCCCCGTCAAGGGTGGTTAGAGGTTGGTTTAATAAGAACTTCCTCCCACCCTTGACGGGGTGGCCGGAGGAATACAATTGCCAGCAAGAAGTGCTTCAGCTGGATCACAAACTATGTTTTTAGAGCGTAAACTATTTGATGAGTTGTTTCAAATCATTGACACATACCGAACATTGACTGGTACTGAATATTGTTGAAGTGATTGTTTAACTTCAAACTGAAATCGAGAACAGTCAACAATCAAAGAAAATCTTAATCGCTGTTTATAATAACAGCAGACCAAACGAGGTTCCAATTCATCCAGTTTTATCTCTGTCAAACATCTGGGCGTTTACTGTGTTATCTACTTTATGATCCTTACTCAACAACAAGTAAGAGCATCTGCTCATGCTGGATAAAAACTAATGTTGGTTTATTACAGGCATAAACAGCTTGGTCATCGTTCATTTGTGGGATTGATTCTGAATAATGGTAAGAGATCTTTCATTTGGTGGGAGATGTTGAGAATAAGAATCGAGTCATAGGATCAACCATTTGTGTCTTCTCTAAAGCTTTTCACATTTATTTGCCTGGCTGTGAGTTTGATAGGATTGCTGAGGTCGATGGTTCAAATCGGTGGTATTACAAATCACGCGCCAATAAACGAAATGAATTAGAATTAGGAAGGAATTTATTTGTTTAACTGAATCAGCAAGTCAGGAGTTTTGGATATGGCAGTCAATATTGCGTTAGTGCATCAATTAGGTTCAAAATTGAAAGAAAATTTAGGGCGTGTAATTGTTGGTAAGGAAAAAACAATCAACCTGACAGTTGTTGCTTTCTTATGCCAGGGTCATATCCTGATTGAAGATGTGCCTGGGGTTGGGAAAACGATGCTTGCTCGAAGTTTAGCAAAATCCTTGGGTTGTTCCTTTAAACGCATTCAATTTACACCAGATATGCTGCCAAGTGATGTCACTGGCGTTTCAATCTATAACCAAAACACAAGGGAATTTGAGTTCCGACCTGGACCGCTGATGGCGCAAATTGTTCTTGCTGATGAAATTAATCGTGCCACACCAAAAACACAATCTGCGCTGTTAGAGGCCATGGAAGAACGGCAAATGACGGTCGACGGAACAACCTACGGCTTGCCTGCGCCTTTTATGGTCATGGCCACCCAAAACCCGATCGAATACGAAGGAACTTTCCCATTACCAGAAGCACAATTAGATCGGTTCTTAATGCGGATAGATCTGGGATATACTTCACTGCAAAACGAGATCAAGATCCTAGAAGAGCAGCAACTCTTCCATCCTATTCAAGAATTGAAATCCGTCGTGAATACAGATGAAATTCTTGCTGCCCAAGAAGCGATCAAGCATGTCTATGTTTCTGATCCTGTCAAACGGTATATTGTCGAAATGGTCCGGGAGACACGAGAACACCCAGAGGTATACTTGGGGGCAAGCCCCCGCGGCAGTTTGAGCCTCTTTCGTGCTGGTCAGGCCCTTGCTGCACTCAATGAGAGGGATTATGTGCTCCCGGATGATGTTAAGAGTTTGGCACCCTATGTGCTGCCGCATCGTGTAGTTGTAAGCCCGGCTGCACGTTTAACAGATCTCAGTTCATCAAAAATTGTTCGGGAAATTCTCGATTCTCTGGCTGTACCTGGGGGTGACTTAGGTGGTGGTGAAATGTGATCAAGCTCGGCCGTTCATTTTGGTGGGTCTTCCTGTTAACAGGTATTGGTTTTTTTATTTCCAGACTGCCATGGCTTATTGATAACCCAATTTTCTTACGTTTGGCAGCCGCATTACTGGTATTGCTGGGTGTGAGTTTTGTGTGGACAAGCATTTCTTTATGGAATATTTCCCTAAGGCGCTCAACACGCACGATGCGTAAACAGGTGGGCGAGGTATTTTTAGAGGATTTTTCTATCGTCAATGCTTCTTTTTTGCCGAAGTTATGGATAAAGGTTACTGATAGGGCATTGGATTTGGGGGGAAAAGGATCCAAGGTGATAACAGCTATCGGTGCGAACCAAACTTGGAGCTATGTTGCTTTCACACCGCTAAATAAACGCGGCTGGTTCACCCTGGGACCCACACAAGTTGAAAGTGGAGATATCTTTGGGCTCTTTTTAGCGCTCAAGACTTATCAAACCAACATGCGGTTACTGGTTATTCCATATATGGTTGATGTTCAATTCTTCTTGGCCCCATTTGGGATATTACCTGGGGGGCATACCATGCAAGAAAAAACCCTTGAGGTGACGCCTTATGCAGCAGGGGTGCGGGAATACGTTGCTGGTGATCCACTCAAACGAATCCATTGGCCATCCTCAGCACGTAAGCAAGTGTTAATTGTTAAAGAGTTCGAAAAAGATCCCTTAGCTGAAGTGTGGTTATTCTTAGATTCTCGACGTAGTGTGCACATAAGAAGTGATTCTTCTGGATTTCCGAGTTTGCACCCGGTTTTATGGGTGCGAAAAAGAAAAGCCTTTAAGCTGCCTCCAGATACAGCGGAATATGCCATATCGATTACAGCATCGATTGCAAAGTATTACACCGAGCAAAAGCGTGAAGTTGGCTTGGTATCTGCAGGACAAAGTTATACGGTGTTACCGGCAGAAAAAGGTGAACGACAATTAGGGAAAATCCTTGAAACATTGGCCGTTCTTGAACCAGAAGGTGATTTACCCTTATGGGCATTGGTCAACTCACAAATCTCAAATCTTTCAAGGGGCAGCACAGTGCTGTTAATCACACCCTCTACGGATGAAAAGATCCTGACAATTTCTTTGGAAATGATCCATCGGGGGTTGATACCTGTTTTGATCTTAATCGATCCATCGAGTTTTGGTGGGGATGAACGCACAGATGAGTTATCTGCAAAATTGTCGAACCATGGTGTCGTGAATTTTGTCGTTCAAGAAGGGGATGATCTCAAAGCTGTTTTAGAAACACCTCAGGCCATGTTTGATCCCAGGTATATGGCTCGACCCTTTTGATCGCCCTGGGCTATTTCTCACGAAAATCGGTACTGCAATCTGTTAGGATCACAACCGGACCCTTATCATCATCGAATAATTTGTGAGCACCATTGCATAGGGGAAACTTATCTGATTGCCAACAACGGCACAGCGCGATGGCTTCACCACGCCGCATGGTAACTGTGGTTCGAATGTGGCCGCTTTGCTTTTTTGTGATGAATTTATGTTTTGGCATTAGCACTCAGTTGAAATTATTGATAACACATTATACACCAGCGTCATTTGTAGGATGAAAAGAAGTGAGGATTCTGAAAAACGGGTTGGCACTCCTGATCCTGAAGGGTAAACTATAGTCTATTGTAAACTAAAAATAAACAATTTCCTATGGTATAATTCCATCGGCATGTTGGTAATGACTCATTGCCAATCTTGTTATTTTAAGGAGTAAAAAATTGGCGTTTTCCCCGTTTAACTGGTTTTGGGGATTGTTCTCCCTTGACATCGGTATTGATCTAGGCACTGCAAATACAATCATAAACATTCGTGGCAAAGGTATTGTTATCAATGAACCCTCTTGGGTGGCTATTGAAAAACGGACCCGCGATCCTATTGCTATTGGTGCGCAAGCAAAAGCGATGGTTGGCCGTACACCTGCCAATGTGATTGCTTTACGCCCTTTACGAGATGGTGTCATTTCTGAGTACGATATCACCCAGGCACTCCTGGAATATTTTATTGGTAAAGCCCATCAACAAAGTATCGTCCCCTTACCCAAACCGAGGGTTGTCGTTGGAATCCCTTCAGGCGCAACAGAAGTTGAGAAACGTGCGGTCTTTGATGCTGCTATGGCTGCCGGTGCACGTGAGGTCCTCTTGATTCATGAGCCATCGGCTGCTGCAATTGGCGCAGGTTTACCTGTAAATGATGTGCAAGGCATCATGGTTGTAGATATTGGCGGTGGGACAACAGAGGTTGCCGCGATTGCTATGGGTGGGGTTGTCGTGACGAGATCGTTACGTGTGGCCGGAGATGAACTGGACCAGGATATCATCAATTACATTCGCAATAAGTATAATTTATTTATTGGTGAGCGGATGGCGGAGAGGGTAAAAATGGCAATTGGCTCTGCCTATCCTCTTAAAGAAGAGCTTACCATTGAGGTGCGTGGACGTAATCTTGTCACAGGACTACCTGAGGCGATTGAAGTGTCATCGGTTGAAATACGCGAAGCATTGGCCAGTTCCATTGGGGTCATCGTTAAAACAATTCGAGATGCAATTGATGAAGCCCCGCCAGAGATAGTCGCTGACCTTATTGACAATGGCATTTGCCTGGCAGGAGGCAGTTCACAACTCAAAGGTCTGGCTGATCGGTTGGCGGCTGACCTCAAAGTGCGCGTTTGGGTGGCCGAAGACCCCATGACGTGTGTGGCCCGCGGGTGTGGATTGGTTTTGGAGAATAAAGGGGAGTACTATAATTTCTTGGTGGGTTTAGACCGGGAACCCGCACAAAGGACAATATCTTAGGCATTCTTGACTTATTTTTTTCGATAGCTTATAGTTCAGTCATTCGATCCAATATTGAGTATGGGGATCGTTAAATTATGAAATTCCTTAAATCACGAAATACGCAAACCATAATACTTATCGTTGTTGTCAGCGGTTTATTGTTTTTAGCATTGAGTGGCTATTTAACTCCAATTTTCAACCTTTCCTTAAACCCCCTGATCTCATTACAAAGCTGGATGTCTGTTCGGTATCTCTCTGCCCGTGAGTTTTTTACATCACCACGAGACGTCACCTTCTTAAGGGAGCAAAATACACTGCTCGAATCCCAGGTTACCCAACTGCAAACACAATTAATTGTGTTTGAGGAACGTTTGGGCGAGGCACAGGTTTGTTTTGCACTGTTAGATTTTGGAAGAACAAATCCACAATTTTCTTATGTTGCAGCAACTGTCATTGGTCGAGAAATCAGCCCTTTTATGCAGTACATCATCGTTGATCGGGGCACAAACCATGGTATACGATATGGGATGCCGGTGGTAACACAACAAGGTTTGGTTGGTAGAGTTGATGCTGTGATTGCCGGTGCGTCACGTGTTAAATTGATCACTGACTCAACTTCTGTTGTCAACATCCGCCTACAATCTGCTGGGATTGAAGCACAATTAATGGGTTCATTGACTGGAGATGTATCTTTAGATATGATCCCTCTGGACATCAATGTTGAACCAGGTGATGTTATTTTAACCTCTGGCTTGGGTGGGAATTTCCCAGCCAATGTCTTTGTTGGTCAGGTTCTTTCTACGCAACGAGATGAAAATGAACTGTTCCAAACAGCATCTGTGCAGCCCATTGTCCCCTTTGATACCATCAGTGCTGTTTTGATTGTAACTGATTTCGACGCTGTCGATATTACCCCGTTAATTCCGGAGCCATAATGTTAATTTCGCATCTTGTATGCGCGCTATCACTTGTGGTATTTTTTATACTTCAGACAGCAATTTTTTCACAAACACGTCTTGTGTCTGGAACGGCTGATTTGATCTTGCTGTTTCTTGTGGCATGGTCTCTTCAAGAACAGATCAAGAATAGCTGGTTATGGACGGTTGTGGCTGGAGTGTTCGTCAGTATTTTTTCTGCGATGCCTTTCTTCGCACCGCTTTTTGGTTATTTAGGTGTGGTAAGTCTTTCAAAGGCTTTGCAAAGGCGGGTCTGGCAAAACCCGTTATTGGCGATGCTGATTGTGGTTTTGTTAGGAACTTTTTTTCAGCATGCACTTTATGTAATTGTTCTGCAAATTACTGGTGCCCCAATTGCATGGGGTCAAAGCTTGGATAATGTAATATTACCAAGCGCATTATTGAACTTGATTTTCGCCTTGCCAATTTATGCAATCGTCAATGATTTAGCCAGGCGAGTTTCTCCGCTGGAGGTGGAGGCATGAATGGAACTCCTCAAAAAACACGAAAATATGACAAATGGCGTTATGGTGTTCTGTATATATTAATCGTGACGATTTTCGGTTTTTTCCTATTAAGGCTGTTTGATGTTCAAATCATCCAAGGAGCTGCCTATATCGCTCAGGCAAATGAAAACAGAACCCGGATCATTCGCGAACCAGCAATCCGTGGAACAATTTATGATCGAAATGGCTTCGTTTTAGCGCATAATGTTCCATCATACAATGTGGTTGTAATTCCAGGATATCTGCCTTTTGATGAAGGAGATACACAAAGAATCTTCAGAGAGCTTTCAGAGCTAGTCAATATTCCCATCAGTTTTGGCGATACAGATGAAGAAACCGTCAGAAACTTTACACCATGTTTCACAGATTTGGGAATCACAGAGATTATTTTTATTGCCCGAACGAACTGGCCATTCCAGGCGACAGCTTTGAAGTGTAATGTTTCTCAAGAAGTCGCAATGGTCGTGATGGAAAACCGTGAAAAATGGCCTGGGATTGATGTTGAGATCTCAGCTCTGCGACAATATCCCACTGGGGAGTTGACAGCAGAAATTATCGGTTTTTTGGGTCCAATTCCAGCTGCTTTCGAAGATTTTTATGTGGAGCGAGGATTTGTTGCTGCGCGGGATAAGGTCGGATACGCAGGTGTTGAGAATTCAATGAACGATATTCTCTCGGGAATCAACGGCATCCGACGGGTTGAGGTAAATGTTGCTGGTGAAATTCTGCGTGATATCGATGAGCCAATTCCCCCTGTTCCGGGGGATGACATTTATCTCACAATCGATACCAGGTTACAAGCTTTTGCCAGGGAAGCATTAATCGATGAAATCACCTGGTGGAATGCTCGACACGAACGAACATTATCGACAAGTGGTGTCGTGATTGCCATGAACCCAAAAACTGGTGAAGTATTGGCTTTGGTTTCCTATCCCAATTTTGAAAACAACCGGATGGAAAGATATATTCCTGGATATTACTATAATCAACTTTACCAGGACCCCCAGCGCCCCTTGTTTAACCATGCAATTTCTGCCGAGCACCCTCCAGGATCCGTGTTTAAGATGGCGGCTGCTTTAGGTATTTTGAACGAGGGTGTTGTGACGCCAGAGTATACGGTAAATGATCCTGGAATCATCACCATTATGCAGCGATTCTACGAAAATGACCCTGGCACACCCAGGCAGTTTGTGTGTTGGGACCGTAGTGGTCATGGAGACGTTGATTTTCTGTGGGGTGTGGCCATGTCTTGTAATGTCTACTGGTATAAGGTAGGCGGCGGTTACCAGGATGAGGTTCCTGGCAACGGCCTTGGTATCTGGCACATGGGAGAATATGCCAAAGCAATTGGGTATGGCACTCTGACGGGCATCGAATTGCCCGGCGAAGCAGATGGTTTGATTCCCAACCCAACCTGGAAACGGGTTAATTTAGGCGAAAACTGGGCAACAGGTGACACCTATACAGCCACAGTTGGACAAGGATTTGTCCTCTCGACACCGCTGCAAGTGTTGAACTCAATTTCTACCATCGCAAATGGCGGTAAATTGATGGATATTACCCTGATTAACCAGATCGTTGATAAAGAAGGCACGATCAAGCAGGAATTGACACCCAGTTATCGTTGGGACATCACCAAGGATCCGGTCATTAATATCTATGAAGGGAATAATCCCACGGGTGAGGTAAAAACGGTTGAACCGTGGGTGATCGAATTGGCTAATCAGGGGATGCGCATGGTTACCACCGTCGGTACAGCACACCGCTATGAAATCCCCCGCCATGAAGCCTTATTCAGAAATGATTCAAGCCGTTCCGCTGGTAAAACAGGCACAGCAGAATATTGCGATGATATTGCTGCTGCTGCAGGAAGATGTGTGTTTGGCGCCTGGCCAGCCCATGCCTGGTATGTTGGTTATGCCCCGTGGGATGACGCAGAAATTGCTGTTGTGGCATTTGTTTACAATGGTACCGAGGGTGCTACCCTTTCAGCACCTGTGGTTCGAAGAGTAATCGATGCGTATTTTGAACTAAAAGCCATTGATGAAGCCAATTCTCAATAATGCTTACCTATCAACATTATTAATCTACCAAATAGCAGGATGATCATGCAGAACAAATTTGATGGTTTTCGTGATGGATTAATTTAAAATGGAAATTAAGGGCATTAAGGATGGTATCCTGGTTACCCTTGGTGATCAGGCGTGGCAAGCTGTTGTCATCGAGCTTTTCGCAAAAATTGGCGAAAAACAGGCCTTTTTTCAAGGTGCTCAATTAGTTTTGGATGCAGGTAATCGAGTTTTATCTGCAAAAGAACTTGAGGAAGTCAGGAACAATCTTTTAAAACAGGACATTCAGCTGATTGGGATTATGAGCAAGTCATTGGTAACAAAAAAAGCGGCTAAAAACCTGGGATTAATGGTTGAGTTCAGTTTCCCAAAGCAAAGGCCCGATGAGAAGATTGAACCATTGGATACCAATATATCTGGTGAAGCCGCATTGTTTCTTCATCGGACAATGCGATCCGGGTTTAAAATTGCTTATCAGGGTCATGTGGTGGTGCTTGGTGATGTGAACCCGGGAGCAGAAATAATCGCTTCTGGAAGTGTTGTCGTATGGGGACGTTTGCGGGGCACAGTCCATGCAGGCGCAGAGGGCGATCAAAATGCGGTTGTTTGTGCGCTGGATTTATCGCCAACACAATTACGTATCGCGACCAAAATATCGGTCACCCCGCAAGACCAGGCAATTCCAAAACCAGAGATTGCCAGAATCCTTCAGGATCAAATCATCGCAGAACCATGGCAGCAATAACAAGGAGCTAAATGAGTGGACATGTATTGACCATCACCTCGGGTAAAGGTGGTGTGGGAAAAACAACAACAACTGCAAACCTGGCGACAGCCCTGGCATCTCTTGGTCAAAAGGTTGTCTGTATTGATTCAGATATTGGTTTACGAAACCTGGATGTGGTGATGGGTTTGGAAAACCGGATTGTCTACGATCTTGTTGATGCAATCGAAGGACGCTGTCGTATCACACAAGCGATGATCCGGGATCGGCGTTTTCCAAATCTGCATCTTATCCCGGCTGCCCAAACTCGCGATAAAACGGCCATCTCACCCAGCGATATGGTTAGTCTATGCAATGAATTGCGAGAAGAAGCAGATTGGATCATCATTGATTCACCAGCAGGTATTGAAAGAGGATTTCG
>SLIC01000041.1 GCA_007135845.1 Candidatus Brevefilum sp. | reverse complement strand
TACCGTTTTACCCAAACCATTGATGTGGCCAATTCAACGCTTGTTATCCCAGGTGTTAACTTGATGGATTTGTCTCGCGCCACTACTGTTGTCAGCCTGTCAACACCTCAAATAATTTCCACAAATGGCATTCAGACTGCTGCGGGAGTCAGTACTTGGTCAATCCCCTTGGACGAGGTCTTGCAAGGTGGGTCGACAGCCTTTCTGCGTTCGAACTTTGTGCTCGACCCTCATGAAGGACTTTTTATCCCCTGGGAAGTGTTTTTTCCCTATGTTGTGATCGGATTCCTCGGCTTGGGCGGTATTTCTGTCCTTCTGATTATCTTCTTCAATACGGTTATTAAGCGGGAAACTGAACCAAGGCTGAAGTTTTAGCATGAAATAAAAATAGCAGGGTCGAAAATAGCTGAAGTACTTCCAGGTTCACCCAAATTCCTGTATAATGAAACCCGTTTATCTTGGGTACTATAATTTATATGATGAAGGAATCAAAAATGCTCCTTTCAGAAGAAAGAATCGCTGTCGTAAAGTATGGGATAAAAATGATCTCCACTGGTTTGGTCAAGGGGACTGGGGGTAATATCAGCCTGTGCAACGAAGATAAAACCCTGCTTGCCATTTCACCCTCAGGTGTGGCTTATGATAATATCAGCCCGGAGGACGTGGTCGTGGTCGACCTGACTGGGACGGTTGTCGATGGCCATCTGAAGCCCTCGTCTGAAATGGCCTTTCACCTGGCTTTGATCAATCACCGGCCGGATATCAAAGCAGTTGTGCATACCCATTCTGAATATGCGACTGTCTTGTCTTGTTTGCGGTGGGAGTTGCCGGCCGTGCACTATTTACTGGGGAGCGCAGGCGGTTCTGTTCCCCTGGCACACTACGCGACCTTTGGTACCGACAGCCTGGCGGCTAACATTTGTCGTGCGATTGGCAGTAAGAATGCGGTTTTGATGGCCAATCATGGTGTGGCAGCCGTTGGGAAGAACCTCAGGAAGGCTTTTTCTACGGCCGAATTGGTCGAATTTGTTGCCAAGCTTTATTTAATTTCCAGGACTGTGGGAACACCGGTTGGTCTCAGTGAGAATGAAATTCAGGAAGTCATTCACCGGTCGGCGGGTTATGGTGAGCAACCCGGAAAATCGGATTGACTTTATCGTGCCAGATGATCACTTTTTTATAATGAGCGTTGAATATGAGACCGCCTATTATCAAATTGCGTTATAATAGGAATGCAAAATTTTATATAGATTACTTTCGAATAGGCTTATTTAACAGATCTCTATTTGGATTGATCCTATGCATCAAAAGGTCATCGATAATTTCATTCCTGCACCAATGATAGCTAATCTTAAAGACTTATTTGGTGTTTCGATTTCACTTAAAACAAAATATCATTCGAGGAACCTGCCTGATCGTCATAAACATCAAGCAGGTTTTTTGTTTTATAAGTAGTAAAGATGTTACCTGCTTGGAGGATTTATGAGCGATCCCGTTGTGGAAATTCGTGATCTTCAATACCGCTATCGGGGCCAGAAAGGTTTTGCCCTGGAAGCAGTCAATTTATCTCTCGACAAGGGTGAGTTCCTGATGTTAATGGGACCCAGCGAGGCTGGAAAAAGTACCCTGGCGGCGACGTTTAATGGGTTGATACCCCATTTTCATATGGGAAAAATGAAGGGTGAAGTCCTGGTGATGGGGCGGGATACCAAAAATCATTCTGTTGCCGAGATGGCTGAAATCGTTGGAATGGTTTTCCAGGACTTTGAAGCACAGTTATTTTCGACCAATGTGGAGCTGGAAGTTGCCTTTGGACCAGAAAACTTTGCGGTTCCCCGTGATGAAATTAAAACCCGTATCGATGAGAACTTAAGCTATGTCGGGCTGGAGGGTGTGCGAAACCGACCGCCTTCGACACTGTCAGGAGGGCAAAAACAAAAACTGGCAATCGCTTCGGTGCTGGCGCTAAAACCGCAGGTTTTAGTGATGGATGAACCGACCACCGATCTTGACCCGATCAGCAAAATGGGTGTGTTTGAAATTACACATCGTTTATGTAAGCGGGATGACCTGACCTTTATGATTGTTGAACACGAAACAGAAGAAGCCCTGTTTGCTGATCGAATCGCTTTGATCAAGGATAGCAAGTTGATCAAGGTTGGTCCAACTCGGGAGATCTTGAGCGATGTCGACTTGCTTGAAAGCCTGGGTGTGATGCCGTTGGGTATTCCCAAGTTTTTCAAAGCGGCGGGCATGTCGGATCTGCCGCTGACACCAGACGAAGGTGTGGATGAATTTAAGGCATCTGGTTTGAAGGTCGATCAAGATGCTTATGAACGCTTGATCGCCGATGAACAAGCCGAACTCGATAAACATACCAAACCGCTGATTCAATGCCAGCAACTTTCTCATACCTATAAAGGTGGGGTGGAAGCGCTGAAGGATGTCAGCCTGGAAATAATGCAGGGGGATATGGTTGCCATAATCGGTCAGAACGGCAGCGGCAAGACAACCCTTGCCAAGCACTTTAATGGCTTATTAGAGCCCACCGATGGCGAAATCCTTGTAAACGGGAAGCCTACGCGAGAACAAGGCATATTTAAGTTGGGTCAGAATGTCGGCTATGTTTTTCAGAACCCGGATCACCAGATCTTTTCTGAAAAGGTTTTTGATGAGGTGGCCTTCAGCCCACGCCTGAGAAATTTCTCTGAAGATGAGATCAAAGAACGGGTCGCGGAAGCATTGGAGGCTGTTGACCTGGTAGGACAGGATGAGGAAGACCCCTTCACCCTGACCAAGAGCGGCCGTCAGAGGGTGGCCGTTGCTGCAGTGCTGGCATCCAACCCGGATGTGCTGATTCTGGATGAACCCACAACCGGTTTGGATTACAGCGAACAGCGCAGCATGATGAATATGGTCAGGCGGCTTAACGAAAACGGCAGTACGATCATCTTCATCACCCATCATATGTGGGTTGTGGCGGAGTATGCCAAACGTGCCTTTGTGATGAAGGATGGGGACATCATCCTGGAGGGAACGACCCGGGAGGTCTTCTCCCAGGAAGAAGTTTTGCGGGATGCTTTTTTACGTCCGCCGCATTTTGTTGAGTTCAGCCATCGCCTGGGATATACCTTTTTAACACCCGAAGAGATGATTGCTTGTATTGAAGGAGCGGATAACTGATGGATGCTGAGATTTATATCGATAATAATTCGTTTATTCACCGTTTGGACCCCCGGGTTAAGATCATCATCTTCCTTTTAACCTTTGTGGCTATCCTGTTGTTTGAAAATCCCCTGTGGATGATGCCTATTGCGGTTTTGATCATCATCCAAATCATTATTTCAGGGGCGATGGTTAATATGCGTCGAATTCGTTATATCCTGATTGTCCTCACAGTCTCCAGTATGATTTTGTGGAATTTATTTGCAACGGGTGAAACCCAGTTGTTCTGGCGGATATCACTCGAATCTTTGTCCTTTGCCGTTGCCCGAACTTTATTAATGGTCTTGATGATCTCAACGGGCATGATATTGATCACTTCCACCCGTAATGAGGAATTGATCAATGGAATGATCCGGCTGGGCATGCCCTACCGGGTGGGTTTTGCGATTTCAACAGCATTACGTTTGGTGCCCACCATCGCTTCGAGTAC
Organism: Candidatus Brevefilum sp.; assembly: GCA_007135845.1. The sequence continues at coordinate 4,446 of SLIC01000041.1, read as the reverse complement.
GATTACGATCAGCCAGGCACAACGCAGCAGGGGACTGGATTTAGAATCAGGTAATCTCCTCGAACGTATTAAAAAGTTTTTACCATTATTGGTACCTGTTTTTATTTCAACGATCCGCAACACAAATATCTTTGGAATGGCGCTTGAATCCAAGGGATTTGGTGCTAAAAAAGACCGCACTTTTTACCTGGTCTTGGAAATGCGTCAGGTTGATTATCTCGTGCTGGCTTTTGCGATCATTTTTATGCTGGTATCGATCATTTTTGCGATATTGGGTTACGGTCAAATTGAAGGTTTGGTGCGTTTCTAAACTGGGAGTTTCGATGAATTTACAAGAAATCAATGACTTACTGCCTTTTTTACTTCGTCGGGAAAATGTAGCCCGCTATGAAGATGGTGAGGTGGTGATGTGTGACCGGCGCGCCTATCCCTTTGAGGAGACTTTTTTCCACTGCCAGGATGTTGAAACCGCTGCACAGGCAATCGAAGATATGGTCACACAGGGCGGCGGACCGCAATATGTGGCATTATACAGTATGGCGATGCTGGCAAAACAGATCGTCGGTCAAAAAGCAACTCAGCAGCGGGAAGCCTTTGAGCACGCCCAGAAACGGCTGATACGCACTCGCCCCACCAATACCAGCCTGGCAAGGCATCTCGAAAACGCGATGGGCGTCATCCACCAAGCCCTGGATGAAGGTCAGGATGTCGAAGCCATGTTGCTGGATTGGATCGAAAAAATCCGTGACGTAAGTTACGAGAAACATCTCAAATGCGGTGAATTTGGTGCCAGCCTGATCGAAGATGGGGATGGCATCCTGACAATGTGTTTTGCAGAAACCTCGCTGCTAATGACCCTGGCGATTGCGAAGCAGCAGGGCAAACACATGCAAGTATTCACACCTGAAACCCGACCCTATTTGCAAGGCGCCCGTTTAACGGCACCCAGCATCGATGAGATTGGCGTCCCAGTTAAAATCATTACCGATAATATGCCCACCCATGTGATTTCGGAGGGGAAAATCCAAAAGTATTTCACTGCTGCAGACCTGGTCACACTGGATGGGCATGTGGTCAATAAAATTGGCACTTTTCAAAACGTCCTGGCTGCGCATCATTATGGTGTACCTTATTATGTTTTCACCCAGGCGGCTGATAAACACAAACCAAACAGGGAATCCGTGGAGATTGAAGCACGCAATTCAGCAGAAATCACAATGTGCCGTGGAGTACCCACCACCCGCCAGGATCTTGATTCTTATTACCCGGCCTTTGATATTACGCCGCCGCATTTTGTGGCTGGGGTCATCACCCAGCACGGCATCTTGAGCCCCTATGATCTGGCTCGTTATTTTGGATGAGAAAAGCTAAGGAGAGACAGGCAATGCAATCAGCAATCATCACCGGCACCGGGATTTACGAGATCCCTGGTTTTGAATTCGATCAAAAAACGGTTGAAACCGAATACGGAAAAGCCAAAGTTAACCTGGGTAAATTGGATGGTTTTGAGCTGGTGTTCCTGGCACGGCACGGTTTGGATCATTCGACCCCTCCCCATAAGATCAATTACCGCGCAAATTTGAAAGCGCTGCAATCTCTGGGAGTCAAACGGATTTTAGCCAGCAACGCCGTTGGCTCGATCAGCAGGGACATTCCCCCAATGGGGTTAGCTTTGCTGACGGATTTTCTGGATTTTACCAGCGGTCGGGAGAACTCATTTTTTGAGGGAGGCAGCTCAGGTTTGGCTCACACCAGCATGGATGAACCCTACTGCCCGGTATTAAGGCAAAAGATGCTCGAGTTAGCTCCCCAACATGGGCTTAAAATTCACCCTGAATCTGTCTATGTGGCGACTAACGGACCGCGGTTTGAGTCCCCGGCAGAAATTCGTATGTTTGCCCAAATGGGGGCTGATGTGGTGGGCATGACGGGACTTCCAGAGCTTGTGTTGGCGCGGGAACTGGGCATGCATTACGCCTCTGTTTCCTATTCCATCAACTGGGCTGCAGGTCTTGAAAAAGAAATGACCTTTGTGAGCAGCGAAATGACAGAGATCAGGCAACTTTTAGCCGGTCTGTTGGTTAATACTCTTAAAGAGATAGATTCTTTTTCATGTAATTGTGAAAAGGCTGTTATGATGATGAATGAACCCGAAGATTAGCCTTGGCAGGTTCATGATCGCATCGAAAGAGAGAAAGGAGGCACGATAAGAAAATCCAATAGTTCACGTCAAGAAGTTCCAATATTTATTTTAAAACTTGTTAACACCAATCATTTAATTTAAGGAGATTAATCATGAAAGAAGTTATTACCATGTGGAAGAACACCCGGATGATTATCCTGGTGGCGCTTTCGGCTGCAATTTATGCGGCTTTTCTTATCGTCTTCAAGGGCGGCATCCCGATCGTCCCTGGCATCACCGAGGTGCGCCCTGCCAATGTGTTCCCACCCGTGTTTGGGCTGCTGTTTGGCCCGGCAGGAGCCTGGGGCGCGGCGATCGGCAACTTCATCGGTGACCTGTTTGGCGGCACCCTGGGGATTGGCTCGATCTTTGGTTTCTTTGGCAACTTCTTCCTGGGCTTTATTCCCTACAAGATGTGGGGAGCCACCTTTGGTTTGGTCCCGAAGGATGACATGTCCCAAACAACCAACAGCTTCAAGAAAATCCTTGGCTTTGAACTGGTTGCCCTGGTTTCTTCGGCGGCCTGCGGTATCATCATCGCCTGGTACTTGGATATCGTTGCGATTGTACCCTTTGCATTCCTTTCGATCACCATCACTGTGAATAACTTTGCAGCTGCATTTATTCTGGGGCCGATCTTGCTGGTCTTGCTTTATCCCCGTGTTAAGCGCTGGGGATTGGTGTGGACTGATATCATGCAAGAAGAGGAAGTGGGTAAGGGCTTTGCAAAAGAGATCGGCTCAATCCTGATGATCGTGGGCTCGCTGGGTGGCTTGATCGTCGGTGTGCTGGTTGCCATCGGTGTTGCTGGGCAGGAGCTGTACGGTTTTGCTGGTCAGCAAGGCCAGGCGGCAGTTTGGCTTTCGGTGCTTCCATTCTTGTTGCTGATCCTCGTGGCCAGCTTTATGCTCTCTGGGCGTGAGCAGTTTGTTGAGGAAATGGAAGATTAGCCCTTCCTGACTCGAGTCTTTCAAGAGGTGAGTGGTTGATAACTAGCCACTCACCTGTTTTGTAATAGGATAGATCTGTTATGACCCTATCACTTCAACCTGTGGACACCCTGATACTGGCGGGGACAATCATTACAATGAATGCTCGTCGTGAAATCCACCAGAACGCTGCTTTGGTAATCGACGCTGGAAAAATTGTCTGGTTGGGGGAAGCTTCCGAGGCAGGAAATTGTTTTGATCCCAAAGAAATAGTTGATTTTCAGGATCAGGTGATCATTCCTGGATTGGTTAATGTGCATGGTCATTGGGCGATGACCCTCATGCGAGGCCTGGTTGATGATTGCACGCTAGAAAAATGGTTGCAGACGATCTGGAAAGTTGAAGCAGCAGTCATTGCCCCAGAGACCGTGGTGGCAGGCTCCAAGCTGGCGATGATAGAGATGATTCGCGGCGGGACGACCTGTGCAGCAGACATGTACTGGTATTACCCACAGGTAACTGAAGCAGCCAGTGAAGCTGGTTTCCGAATTTTTACCGGCCCAAGTTTTGCTGAAATCGAGGGATTTGAAGACTATCGCAACACCAACCGGGACATCGCCTTAGAATACCTGGAAAAGTATCAAAATGTCCCTCTCGTACACCCCTGTATCCAGGCGCATTCAGCCTATATGACCAGCGCATCTACATTAGGGCAAGCGGCGGCCTTAGTCCATGATCATAACTTGGTGTTCGTGACCCATGCGTCTGAGTCCCGGGGAGAGTTGGTGCAGGTTTGGGAAAAACACGGTAAGCGCCCGATTGCTGTGCTGGATGATTTTGGTTTATTAGGAGATCGCACGCTGTTAGCCCATTGCGTTCATCTGACCGATGATGAGATTGGGCGGTTGGCTGAGACCCGCACTTCCGTGGCACACTGCCCATCTTCAAATTTGAAATTATCCTCGGGGATTGCGCGGGTGGCGGCGATGGTTGAAATGGGGGTTAATGTGGGCATTGGCACGGATGGTGCAGCAAGCAATAATGACCTGGACCTGTTCAGCGAGGCACAATTGGCAGCGCTGGTACAGAAAGGTGTCACCGGCGACCCGAAGGTGCTGCCAGCGGAAAAAGTGTTCGCCATGCTGACGATTGACGGCGCCCGTGCGTTGGGTTTATCAAATCTGATCGGTTCGCTGGAGGTTGGCAAATTTGCTGACCTGGCGGTGATTGATTTCAGCTCAGCGAACCTGACGCCCTGTTATGATCACTATTCCCACTTAATTTATGCCCTCTCGATTGCTGATGTGCGCCATGTGATGGTGGCGGGCAAGTTAT
>SLIC01000003.1 GCA_007135845.1 Candidatus Brevefilum sp. | reverse complement strand
TTGTTGGCTGGTTGGGATTCCTAAATCCTGTGAAGGTAGACCTTGATGCATTTGAATATCGAAGAAAATGTCATTTTCATAAAGGAACACACCTGGATAAGGGGGATCTGTGATCAGCCTTGGCTGCTCTCCGCGCAAAAAGGTTAACGGCAGATCAAATCCGAACAAAGCACTGGCTGCCAGCAACCCGATGAAGCAAAACACCAGGGCAATCACACCCAGTAAACCAACTTCGATGGGCGCTAATTTTATCGGATTTTGAGTGTCATCTTCTGTCTGTTGCGGACCTTCTTTTTTCTCATTGGATGGTGCTGCTATTTCCTGCAATGTATTATCTGAGACTTTGGTCCATCCATTGGGCAGCCCTCTCTGATGGCGGTTGCCAGTATTGGGAAAGGGTGAGATTGGGCGGGTATGGTCCGAAAGATGGTCATTTTGGGCGCTGGCTTCATCTCGCTTTTGTTTCTCAAGATAAGCCAGACCTCGTTGAGCCGGGATATTGTGTGGATCGATTTCCAGTGCTTTTTCAAGGAAGATGGCTTGTTTATCCACATCATCAATGATGGCCGCAATCCACACCCATACCTCGGCGTTCTGTGGTTCTTCAATGATGGCGTCTTTTAAGAACGCAATGGCTTCCTGCATCCGCCCAGCTTTTGCTGCGTTGATCCCGTTTTGCAACGAGGAGGTCATACTGTCTCCCAAATCCCCGGTTTCTGTATGGTCTCAGGACAGGATAGCGGCCATGGTTTGAACCTGGATAAAATTGACTGTAATAATTTCATTTTGATAATTTTACCACAGGGCTGATTTTCAACCAGACCATGTTTATTGGGAATCATTTAGTTTCATGGCTATCTGACCGAATACCTTATAATTGTTATAGTGATTGGAGGTTTTATTTAATTATGCAAATTTGTGTTTTATCGGATACACACGATAACCTGTCCAATATTACAATGGTTTTAGAAGCCTGCCGTGATCGTAGGATCGAAACTTTGATTCACTGTGGGGACCTGACCAGCCTTGAGATGGTATCGCATTTTAAGGGATTTCGTGTAATCTATACCACCGGAAATATGGACCATGCCACCGGTTCGATTCACCAACGTTTTAAGAAAATGCGGGATGACAATTACGTGGGGCCTGTTTACAAAGGTCACATCAACGGTGTACCCATTGCGGCTACGCACAGTCACCTGGATAATGTGATCAGCGACCTGGTTAGCCGTCAGCAATACAAATGGATCTTTCACGGGCATACCCATCAGCGGCGTGATGAGGTGATCAAAGGCGCACGCATTATTAATCCCGGCGCCCTGGGCGGGTTGGGCAAGGAATCCCGCTCTTTTTGCATCGTTGATCTGGATGCGAATGATGTCGAATTCATCTTTGTATGAACAGCGTGGAGATTTGCAGCGATGAATTATGACTCCCTGTGTGGCTATTTAGACAGTAAACTCGGCGCTCGACGGGATATGCCCTTTGGACCGGATGCACTGGTTTTCAAGGTTTTGAATAAGATGTTCGCCCTGGTCGCCTGGCAGGAAGACCCCGTTACCATCGCATTAAAGGCAGATCCGATTGATGTGATTATTCTGCGCCAGCAATATGATGCTGTTAAACCGGGTAGATACCTGCACAAAAAACACTGGAACTCGGTGACGCTGGATGGTAGCATTCCAGATAAGGAAGTATGTCGAATGATTGATGAGTCTTATCGACTGGTTGTTCAGGGGATGACCCGTGCTGACCAGGCAAAATTAAACAAGATGGGATGGCAGGACGATGGCACGTCTACTGGATAAAATCCTGGTCATTGATGTGGAAGCGACCTGCTGGGAGGGTGACCCACCAGAAGGTCAGACCAGCGAGATTATTGAAATTGGTTTGTGTCTGCTGGATGTGGCGACCGGCGAACGCTCCGCACCGCATGCCATACTGATCCAACCGCAGCGGTCAACATTGAGCGAATTCTGCATCCAACTGACCACGATCACGCCTGATATGCTGGCTGATGGGATAGACTTCACAGCAGCCTGTACACTGCTGCGTGAGACGTACCGCAGTCACCAACGTACGTGGGCCAGTTATGGCGATTATGACCGAGTGCAATTTATGAAGCAATGCGAGCAATGGGAGATCGCCTATCCCTTTGGACCAACGCACATCAACGTCAAGAACCTGCTGGCCCTGCAGCATGGATTAAAGCGAGAGGTGGGTCTGGCGCGCGGTACCCGTTTATTGGGACTGCCCTTTGAGGGTACGGCTCACCGCGGGGTCGATGACGCCTGGAATATTGCCGCGGTGCTGGCGCGGGTGCTTCTTGGGGGGAGCCGGTAAATGCATCTGGCTGGCATCTGAAAGCACTCTTTCGGTAAGTTTTTCTTCATCTAATCCCCAGGATTCCAGAACAATCGCCGCTGCGCGCAGCAGCAAACGCTGGTAGCGAGCCACATCGACGGTGTGCGGGTTGGGCTTGCGGGGTAAATCCCAGGCGAGAACACCGGGTTTGCCCAGGGTATAGAGAAACGGCACCCGCTGACCGGGACGCAATTCTTTTCCGACCGTGTTGAGCTGCTGAACGGCGCGTGCTGCAGGGGAGGGCGTGCGGTAGGCTTCCATTTTACGCCCCAGCCGCTGCCGAACGAGCAGATTGGGCAGCCTGACTGCTCCACTGCGCAATGCCCGCAGGCGCTCCTGCAAGAAGGCGACTGCTTCGTTCAGCGCTGCCTCTGGATTTTCTTCCCTGGCGAGCAATTCCAATAGGCGCATTTGAGCGTCAGCTACAAAGGGGGTGCTGTCACGCCGGCGTGCGTCAATCCCGCGGACTTTGATCGATCCATCCTGGAAAACACCAAAATAGCGGTTGGCAACGGGGCGTTTCTTGTTCTGTCGTGATCCAACGAAGACCACCCAGCGATAGATGCCATCCAGGGAAATCGGCAAGCCGGTGCGCGCCTGGATTTCCAGCAACAGGGGTTCGATATCCCTGGGCTGTGTTTTTTCAGGGTGGCACACCCATAACCCGTCCACATAAAGCTGGATGATTTCATATCCCAGGTCTTCCGCGGCTTCCTTGGCGCGCAGGAGCGCCTCGCGGCCGTAGGCTGTGACGGCCTGGTGTGCCTCAATCCGCCCGAAGCGGGCATTCTTATAACCGAGATAGCCAAAACAGGTTACCAGTAACCACTTCAACGCTGAAGAGCGGCTTTTGAAACTTTTGTAGGCGGGATCCCAGGGCGGGGTACTGGCGAGGTGCTTTTTGATATCGATGCGTTTTTCCAGCAGCGGTCGCAGTGCCTTTGGAACCAAACCGTCCTGGCTGGTGTCGATACCCAGGCCGAGGGCAGGCACCAGGTTGTCGGCATTTGGGTCTGGCAGGATGGTCTCGGGTGAGATGTTGAAGTGAACCATGATGGCGGGGTAAAGGGAGACAAAGTCGATTTCTGCCACGTTCTTATGGACACCAATTTTGGGTTGGTAGACCAGTCCGCCCTGGTCAGCCGAGAACAGGTCGGCGGCAGGCTTGAGCATTTCAGCCTGTTGTTTCTGCCAGGGCACCAGGATGCCTTCCTGCAGGGCAGTCAGCATTTCAATGGAAGAGATGCCGGTACCCGGTGAAACGCGGGCAGAGGTCTGCAGGGGCAAGGCTGTGACCCGGCTGGTCTCGATGATGCCGTCCAGGGCATAGTCATCCCACAGCATGGCATTCTGCCGGTCAATGTGGCAGCGGCCGAAGAGGTGGATCTGCTGCCCGCGGTAGATGATCTGACCATAGGAAAAGTAAATGCGTTCCTGGCTCCAGCGGATGCCGCGGCCGGCCTCGCGGTTTAAGCCCAGGGAGATGTGGTGTGCCTTAGACTGCTCGAGCAGGTGGGGCAGGAGCCAGGTGTCACCCCATTCTGTGAGCAGCAGGTCGGGATCGTAGCGCTGGATCAACGCTCGCAGGTTGACCAGCAGCGCCCGCCAGGTGTGCAGGTCTAAGTGGTAGATGTTGCCTTCGATTTTGACCTTTAAATAGTGCGGGCGGGCATGCTGGGGGGCAATATCCGGCGCCAGGGTCATTACCCGCAGGGGGATTGGTCTTGTCTTCAACGTCCAGGCGTCCTCCAGGACGGTGATTTCCTGGAGTTGGTGATCGGCGTTGGCACTCACACGGCAGTACGCCAGGGGGAAGGCGCCCGTTTCAGCTGCAAAGCGCAGGGAGATCTGCAAATCTGCGTCGGCATATTCCAGGTGTGGAAAACGGTCGGCGGTTTGTTGAAAGACCTTTCTGGCCTCGTAGGGGTTTTTTACGGTGACCGCCAGGGCCGTGACCGAATCCCGCTTGAAGACGTCCATGCGGCGTGACCGGCTGAGGGTGATTTCCCGCGGCCGGCTGCTGAGGTGCTGCCACAGGGCGCGCAGTTCGGCATCTTTCCCCAGGGCATAAAAGGTGACCGGGAAGGGGCGCGTCAGCCGCCAACGTGGTCCCTGTTCGTCAATGAAGTACAGCACCAGGCCTTCGCGAGGGTCCTCGAAAAGGTCAAGCAGCCAGCCGGTGAACTCAGGCATGCATCTCTTTCAGTGTTTCAACGATCTTACGCAAGCGCATGACCTCTTTGTGTTCTTCAAGGAGCATTGCCATCAGGAAGGTCTCGAAGGGCAGGGCGTGGGCTGCATAGGCCGTGGCTGAGATGTGTTTTTGTGCGGCGGTAAACAGGTCATCGAATACCAGCTGGTCGCCCCTGCGCAGGGCGCGGCGGAAACGAGCCAGGGCGGCTTCTTCCTGGTGCATGAGTTGGGTTGCTGAGGGGAGTGTGCGTCCCATGGTGTGTTCTCCTTGATACGGGTAAGCTTGAGGTAGGTGGGTCAGAACAGGGGCGGCTGGTGTACCGGCGTTTCAGGTGCCTCCAGTTGCCATACATCCCGCGCGGTTTCCAGCAGGGGCGCCAGCAGCTGTTGATCTTCGGCGTTGGCGGATGCAGTGCGTGATCGTGCCCAGACAGCAACCGGGGCGCCCTGGCTGATGTGCCTGAGCAGGTTCAGGCTGCTTTCAAGCAGGCGCTGGCGTTTGGCGAAGTTGACATTTTCGTCCAGGAAGGTTGCCAGCATATCGAGGACGATCAGGGGTGTGCCGTCTACGGGCAGCTCGGCCAGCATGGCAACCATCTGGTAGCAGGTGAAGGCTCGCGAAAGCCAGACCTGCTGCAGCGCGGCCTCGACCTCGTGGGTCTGCCTTCGCAGGGCACGCGCCAGGGCGTAACCATCGAAGCAATTTCCGCCGTCAACAACCAGCACTCGACCGCGCAGCGCCAGGGTTGCCAGCATGGACATGAAGCTGCTCACGACGGCCCGGGGGGCGACCACCAGTGAGATCTTGCCAGCGGTGGGGATTGGGAAAATGTGTCGGTTCATGCACCCATCTTACGTCAAGCCAACAGCCTCCGCTATGCTGTTTCGGGGTTAAATGCGGGTGAAATACGGGTTAACCGGATGGGTTAACCTCAGACCCATTCGCTGAAATCCCAATCTTCCAGGGCCTGGCGCAGTTCCGATTTGCTGTGAAGTTCGAAGCGGTCTAGCAAATTGCGCAGGTGGGCTTTGACCGTCTGCGGTGAGATGTCCAGTCGGGCGGCAATCTGCCGGTTGGTGAAGTTCAGGCAGGCCAAGGCTGCTACCTGCTGCTGGCGGGGCGTCAGGGCGCGCCAGTGCGCCAGGTGCTCCTCCGCGATTTGGCGGTCTACCAGGGCATTCTTGAGCAGGTCCTGGGCTGCCTGCTGAAGTGAGACCTGGGTCTTGGCAGCGATCTGCGCCAGGTAAGCCGCGTGGAGGGGGTCCAGCTCCAGCAATAATAGCTGGGCGCGGTTGGTGGGGATAAGCCAGCGTAAAACCTGTTTGATCGATGACATAAATACATTATATTAGAAAATATGTTCTATTTCAAGGGGGAATAAAAAGTTCTCAACTTTACAATGCGGTTTCAAGGATATTTTCACAGATTCGATTATTAATAATTCTCTCATCAATTCCTTGGCTTAAAGCCTTGGATACTGCTATAATTCAATCTAATAGCGCTAGCTAATGTTTTGAATACCGATCTGGAATCCAGCTTAGTACACGCCGAAATCAATGCTGGGTGTGAGAATCTGCAAGCCCTCAAAATTGCGGTATGATTCGATTATTATTGAACCAGGTGTAATTCTACGGGACGATTTTATGGTAGATGTCGAATTTGTTCGTGAGATTCGTCCTCAAATTTTGGATGAATTCAGCTTTTCGGGGAATTTTCAGCCGCGCACACCAGAAATCGCCAGGGCATACGAACTGGGTAAAACGCTCCATAAAGGGCAACGGCGCTTGAGCGGTGAGCCTTATTTTGAAACCCACTGCGCCTGGATTGCAGAGTTTATTGATCGCCTGGTGAAAAATGAAGCCTGGACGATTGCAGCTTTATTGCACGATGCGGTTGAAGACCAGGATGGGAGTTTGGGGCAGATCCAGGATTATTTCCCAGGTCTGCTGGGGAAGCATGTCGCTTATCTTGTTGATGGGGTCACTAAGATGAGCAACCCTCGAAACGGTCGATCAAGAGAACTTGAAACCCTCCGGAAAATAGCACGCTTTCGTGATCCGGGGGTTTTTCTTATAAAACTAGCGGATAAAAGCCATAACATCATGACTCTTGAGCACATGGCGCCCCAAAAGCAACGGCAAAAAGCCAGTGAAGCGATCCGGGCTTACGGTAAACTGGCTGGTATTTTGAATTGCTATCGGTGGCGCCGGTGGCTGGAGGATATGGCATTCCCATTTGCTGAACCTGAGGCTTACAATTTTGTCAGAGGTGAAATCGATCGTGATCCCCGGCTTGAGCTAGATTTCATTAATGAGATGCTGGCGAAATTGCAAAATCTTATGGAAGATGCGGGGATATCCGGAAATATCCGAATTATCGTCAATGGTTACTGGCAGGCCTGGCAGAAATTGCGTCGAATGGCGCGCGATCGCAGGACATCGTTGGATGATTTTTCGGATGTCAATGATGTCATCAGCTTTCGCATGCTGGTGGAGGGTGACGATGTCCCCGCCTGTTACCAATTGCTGTCTCATGTTAACAGGATGTTTGGTCGTAATTTGGAACAAAGGCGATTTGATGATTACATTGCCAGTCCTCAGCACGGTTACCAGGCGCTGCAGGTGACAGCCTGGTTGCCTGAGCGTGGTTCTGTAGAAGTCGCAATTACAACCGAAGAAATGGAAGGCGAGAACCTGTGGGGTGTCGTGTATGCCCTGCAGCATGGTAAGCCCATTACACAATATAAGCCTGTGCAAATATTTACACCATCTGCTGGGACTCGATTTTTACCAGATGGGTCAACAGTGCTGGATGCCGTGGCATCTATCCAGGATTTTTTGTTGGATAAGATCAATCATGTGAATGTCAATGACGAAGCCCGTGAACTGAGTGAACCCATCAACCCTGGTGATGTGATTGAAGTGATTACTCAAGGTGCGCGTGTTGTCCCCTCTGAGGATTGGCTGGCTTTCTGTAACCTATCGACAGCGCGGTTGTTGCGATCAGTCCTTGTGACCGTTGCGCTCAAAGAAACTGCTTTAGAAGGACGCAGAAAACTAAAAAGTTTGCTTGCTAAACGGGGTATTGTTGACATGGAAGATATCCAGATCCAGGAGCGAGAGAAATTTGACAACCTGTTAAGTTCTCTACCCGCAGCCAGCTTGAGTGATCTCTATTCGGCTTTGGGTGGTGGCGCGATCCTGGTGGCTGATGTCGAAGAAGCCCTGGAGGAGGCGGGAATCTCACGAGAAAACCTGGGTTGGACAACCATCAACATTATTGGCCCAAGCAAAACCAACAGGCCTGGTGTTCTGGCTTATTTAGCAACACTGGTGTCTAAATACGGCGGAAATATCCTCAGAACGGTTAACAATACCTTTCCAGATGGCTCTTTCACTTTGCGCTGGGTGATCCAGGGTCTGGATGATGCGCAAAAGAATGACTTGCTGCAGGCATTCCTGACCTGTGATATTCAGCTCACGAATGTGGAAATCGTATAATCTGGGGGGTAATGCGCCGATTGGATTTATTCTGAGATCGGCAAAAGGGTCCAATCACGTATATTAAACTCAAACTGGCATCCCTCGTTTGACCGCAGGAAGATTGAACTTACATCTTCCTCGTAAATGATCAG
>SLIC01000022.1 GCA_007135845.1 Candidatus Brevefilum sp. | reverse complement strand
TGGAAGATCCCATCGCCGAAGTTGTAGAATTGCGCTTCATGTATTATGCAGATGGCGTTGAAGCTGAAGTGATGCAACCCATCGTTGATAAGTTCATGGCCGAAAACGAAGACATCATCGTAATGTTGGATGTTGTGCCCTATTCAACCATTGATGAACAACTTCCTATCCAGGTTGAGGCAGGTCAAGGCCCAGATATGGCGAGAATCACGAACTTTGCTGCCTTCCGAGGAAAATTATTGGATCTGAGACCTCTGGTGTCGGACGCAGATTTTTATGTAGAAAACTTCCCAGAGCCAGTCCTTTCAGCGCTTGGCTACGGTGGATTCCCTGATGCTTATACAGTGACGGGTCCTTTTGTCAACCAGACTCTGTTTGAACAGGCTGGCATTGATCTGCCTGGTGAGGGTACTACCTGGGAAGAATGGACTGATTTGACCACCCAGGTTGCCGAAGCAACTGGAACCTCCTATGCAATTGGTATTGACCGCACCGGTCATCGTGTAGCAGGACCAGCGATGAGTATGGGCGCGACCCTGATCGATGAAAATGAGGATTTCACCATCGACACCCCGGGCTTCCGTCAATTCAGTGAACTGCTAAAAACTTGGCATGATGATGGCTTAATGCCTGAAGAATTGTGGCTGACCGGTGATGCCTTAAACAACTGCATTGACTGGTTTAAAACTGCCGATATGGTCATGTGCATGACTGGTTCATGGATGATTGGCGGCACGGCTGCTGATGTTGGCGATGCCTTTGACTGGCTGGTTGTTCCCAATCCGAGCGGTGAGGGTGGTTCCACCGGTATTGCTGGTGGGTCAGCTGTGGTTGCTTTTGCAGATACCGACCATCCTGAAGCTGTCGCCAGATTCATGGAATTCCTCTATACACCAGAAAACTATGCAGCCTTCTCTGCTGGTACGCTTTCGTTACCTGCACATAATGGTGTTGCTGCAATGGGTGTAGATTTCGACACGGAGGATGATTCTGTGTTAGCAGCACTGAGCGCGTTTACTGCTGAGGTTCCTAAACTTCAAGATCAAGCAGTTTTCCTCAATGTCCATCCATTTGCTTTTGCCTACTATCGCAACAGTGCCAGCCGGATTGCACAATACCTGGCTGGTGAACTGGACCTTGATGGTATGTTGACAAGCTTGCAGTCTGATATTGACCAGGCGATTGAAGAAGCAGGTCAATAGAGGAAGCAGTTGCGATGTGGGGAAAGTATTGAGTAAATGAAACATGTGTGGCATTTCCTGGGGTAACTCCCAGGAAATGCCCATTCGAAATTTTTTTGAAGTATGAGGTAATTCATCGATTTAAAATTTAGATGCAGATTTTTTCTAGGGAGAGAGGTCTCCATGAAACGTACTTTACGATATTCAACTTTTGCTGGATCGATTGGCCATAGTTTTATTTCAATTTTTGATTTTTTTCTAACACCCTTACAAAAGCTAATTGGGATTAAGGGGATTCCCTACATGTTTGTTCTGCCCAATCTGTTAATTTTTGGGATCTTTATTCTTTACCCGATGCTGTTGAACTTTGTGTATGCTTTCACGGGGGGAACAGCCTTTTTCCCGAACCAGCGCAGTTTTGTTGGATTCCGGAATTTTGAACGGATTTTTGATTGTCAGAACATCATGATGCCAAATACCTGTCGAGAAGATCTGTTTTGGCGAGCTGTGCATAATACGATTGTTTACGTGATTGCGCAGGTGATCCTCATGGTGTTAATTGCACTGATCACTGCACTCGTTCTCAATCGAAATATCAAGGGGCGTGGTTTTTTCCGGTCGGTTTATTTTTATCCCTGCCTGCTGTCACCAATTGTGGTTGGGTTGATCTGGCAGTGGATCCTGATGGATAGCGGATTACTTAACGGTATCCTGACAAATTTAGGTTTTGCCAGGCAGCCTTTCCTGGTGAGAGCAAATTGGGCGCGTTTTTGGGTGATTCTGGTCAGTGTATGGTCGCAAATGGGTTTCTTTATGTTGATCCTCCTGGCAGGGCTGCAATCTATACCCAGTGATTTGTATGAAGCGGCGTCGATTGATGGTGCCACGAATTGGAAGGCTTTTACCGGGATCACCTTGCCTTTATTGATGCCAACCATGACCGTGGTGGTTGTGCTGGCTCTGATACGTGCGGTACAGGTGTTTGAAATCATCTATGCATTTACCGGGGGTGGGCCCGGAACAGCAACCCTGTACCTTGTTCAGTTTATTTATAACTATGGTTTTGCCAGTCCTAACAGGCAATTTGGCGTGGCTGCAGCTGCATCACTGTTAATGGCTGGTGTTTTGATCGTACTGACCTTGGCACAATTGGCTGCCAGAAGAGAGGAGGCCTACTAATGAACCCCATACTCGAATTTCTGACCCGAAAACGAGGACGTAAGAAGCTCGACTTATCAGATATACTGTCTTACACTTATTTGATGTTGGGAGTTTTGATCATGTTTGGACCTGTCCTTTGGCTGGTTATGTCCTCCTTTAAATCATCGATCGAGATCGCCCGCTTTCCACCCCGTTTCTTTCCTTATCGCCAGCAAACGGTTGTTGTTGAAGGTTATGAGGATCCGCTGCAGTTGTTTGAAGTCACCTTTGAAGACGGAACGACACGGGAGTTAGCGCAGGTAAGACGGGTCGGTATCGAAGCACAAATGGTAGACCCGCAAAATCCAGATGAAATCATCAGGGTCAATATCAACCAGAGAGAGCCGGTTGAATCGATCTATTTTGGATTTGAAAATTACATCACGGGAGTCAGCACTTTTAATTTTGGCAGGTTCCTGTGGAACAGCATCATCGTGACCGTTGCAGCTACCCTGCTGACATTGTTGGTTAACTCCATGGCAGCGTTCGGCCTGGCGAAATACAAGTTTCCCGGGCGTCAAACGATCTTTTTAACGATGATTGCCACATTAATGGTGCCGCTCTCTGTTGTGATGGTACCGATCTTCCTGGTGATCACACGGGTTGGTTGGAATAATAACTTGCTCGGCATTATCGTGCCGGTGGCAGCCACGCCAACAGGTGTGTTCTTGTTAAGGCAGTACATGCTAACCATACCCAACGAGTTGATGGATTCTGCCCGGATCGATGGCGCCAGTGAATGGCGGATTTATGCCCAAATCATCTTGCCGCTGGCTAAGCCAGCATTAGCTGTGCTGGCGATATTTTCCGTCATGTGGCGCTGGAATGACTTTTTGTGGCCGTTGATTGTGCTAAGCCGTAGTGAATACTTTACCCTCCAGGTTGGCCTGGCCGCTTTCCAAGGTGAGCATATGGTGCAATGGAACCTGACACTGGCGATGACGGTATTAACGCTTTTGCCAATCACGGTTGTGTTTGCGATATTGCAACGGCACATTACCACAGGCATTGCTACCACTGGTTTAAAATAACCATCTAACAGCTTTTAAAAGGAGCAAGGCGTTGATCTCACACCACGAATGTATTCAGCTGCAAAAAGGCTATGAGCGCTTGCAAAGTTTTTTGCTTAAGTCTCACAATCAGACAGAGGCGGTTTTCTCGACGATTGCGGGTGACTTGAAAGTATCCTGTTATAACCCGGGGATTTTCCGCATGCACTGGTCCACCCAGAAGCCGCAGCCAGATTACGGTATCCTAATCGCTGAAGATGGCTGTCATGACCTGGAACTAACTGAACTTGAGTCGGGTTATCGCCTTCAAACTGGCCAGACTGCCTTAGAAATTCATAACGCACCATTGCAGATTCGTTTTTATCAAGGAGAAAAATGCCTTTTGAGGTCGGCAACTGAGCGCTCTATCCAGGGGTTATTGCGTTTACCAAATTTCGCCAAATGTAATGGTTCGTGGCTGGTCTCATTAGACCTTAAAAACGAGGAACCTATCTATGGGTTAGGTGAAAAATGGGCATCCTTAAACCGCAGGGGACAATTAATTCACTCCTGGAATGAAGATGCCACCACGATAAATTCTGAATTATCCTATAAGAATACACCTTTTGCCTGGAGTCCGGAGGGTTGGGGTCTGTTTATGCATACCCCGGCGAAGGTCACCCACGGTGTAGGATACCCGCAGTGGTCGCACCGCAGTTATATCCTCAAGTTGTATGATGATGAGCTGGATCTATTTTTTATGGCAGGTGAGTCGCCAGCGGAGATCATCGAGGCATACACGACATTGACCGGCAGGGCACCACAACCGCCACGCTGGAGTTACGGCGCATGGATGTCTCGGGCGTACTATCCAACGGCAGAGGTCGCTTTAGAAGTGGCTGAAAGGATGGTTGAACGAGAAATCCCGTGCGATGTGATGTTATTGGATGGGCGTGCCTGGCACACAATGGAAGACCGTTTTGATTTCCAATGGGATAAGAAACGCTATCCTGATCCAGCCGGGTTTGTGAAAAAGCTGCGCAGCTTGGGGATTCGCCTCAACTTGTGGGAGTATTCTTATTTATCCACGTTGAATCCGAAATTCAACGAGCTGGCTGAAATGGGATTCTTCCTAAAAAATCCGGATGGGACGCCCTATATTCATCGCTGGTTTCCATGGCCTTATGATGAGGTTTTGCCGCATCTAATGCCGAGTGGGCTGTTGGATTTTACCAACCCCGAGGCCTATGCCTGGTTCCGAGATCAACATGAAGATTTGTTTAAAATCGGGGTCAGTGTGATGAAGACTGATTATGGCGAAGCAGTGCCGGAGGGTGTGGTTGGCTTTAATGGCGACACCGGCATGCGATTGCACAATGCTTATACGCTTTTGTACAATCAATGTGCCTATGAAGCGGCTGAGAAGTACAGCCAGGATGAACCATTGGTGTGGGGACGCTCAGCCTGGGCAGGCGGACAGCGCTATCCGGTCCAATGGGGTGGTGATCCCCAGGTGGATTGGGCGGCACTGGCAGCCAGCATCCGCGGCGGTCAAGCCTGGGGGATGAGCGGCGGACCTTTCTATGCCCATGATATTGGTGGTTTCGCAATTGGTAACCCCTCTCCTGAACTTTACGTGCGCTGGGCAGAAGCAGGCGTGATGTGTTCGCACACCCGCTTCCACGGCATTGGTGAGCGGGAACCGTGGGTTTATGGCGAGGAAGCAGAAACGATTGTGCGGCAGTGGCTGCGATGGCGTTACCGATTGATCCCTTACTTGCAGGGATGTGCACTTGAGTCCAGCCAAACAGGCATGCCGGTGATGCGCGCCATGGTGCTTGCTTTTCCTGCAGACCGGTCAGCCAGAGGTTTCGAGATTCAGTACATGCTTGGTCCAGCTTTACTTGTAGCGCCGGTGGTTGAACCTGGCGGAGGTGTGAGCTATTACTTACCCGAAGGCGAATGGTTTGATATCTGGAATGAAACATGGTTGGAAGGGCCGAGAGTCTTTGAAAAAAAGATGCCCTTAGATCAGATCCCCATTTTTGGCCGCAAGGGGCAAGTCTTACCACTAGGCCCCGTTGTGCAGCATACGGGTGAACTCAGACCGGGTGTGGACATAGAGGAAGTTTGGTGTTTTGGTCAACCCCAGGCAGGCATTAACCTGCCAGGGATGGCATTAAATATTTCTCCTGCTGGTGATCTTCGGGTTCCAGAGGATATAAAAGTCATAATTAAATAAAGGAGTGTAAGGATGAAGTTTTTTCTTGATAGTGCTCATATTGATGAAATTGAGTATGCCCTCACAATGTGGGATATTGATGGTGTCACAACCAACCCTCGGCATGTCCAGGTTTCTGGCAAGCCATTTTTAACAGTGATCCGTGAAATTGCAGACCTGGTTGCAGGTACTGAAAAGACTGTTTCAGTGGAAGTCAACCCCCACCTTGATGACTACAAGGTAATGGTTACAGAGGGTGAGAAATTGGCAGCCATCAATCCAAATTTTGTGATCAAATTACCAGCAACTGAACCTGGCTTCAAAGCGGTGGCTGAACTGAAAGCTCAGGGCATTCGCTCTAATCTGACCCTGGTCTTTTCGGCGGCACAAGCGATTCAAGCCATGCGGATGGGCGCTCACTTTGTCTCGCCCTTTATCGGGTGGAAGGAAGCCAATGGCGAGGAGATCTTCAGCTTCATTTCAGATGTGATGTCTATTCGTGATATTTACTCGTATAAAACTGAGGTGATTGTTGCTGCTGTCCGTAATGCCCGCCAAATCGTCGATGCTGGCATCCTCGGCGCGGATATTGTTACAGCAGGGATGGAAGTTTACACGGCTGCCTTTGATCATCCCTATACTGCAGATGGGCTCAAAAAATTCCAGAGCTTCTGGGATCAAACTGCCTACGAGTGAGTATCCACAATTGAAAAAATTTTCTAAAACCATTAAGGAGGAATAATGACCAAAGGCATCTTGTTACATGAACCGACGGATGATGTGGGGGTGGCTGTGATGGACCTAAAAGCCGGTGAGGATATTGAGGCGGTGACACTGGAAGGAGAGCCGGTTTCTGTAATCACCCTGGTGGATGATGTTCCCCTTGGACATAAGGTTGCCATGCAGCAACTATCAAAGGATAAACACATCATTGAATACGGTGAACCGATCGGCTACGCCCATCTATCGATTGCACAAGGCGCACATGTGCATGTACATAACATCAGGAGTTTGCGATGGTCTGGAAAGTCGCAAATCATTAAACACCAGGAGGATGAATCATGACCAATCAACACACACAGCTAACCGGATACCGACGTGAAAATGGTCGTGTAGGGATCCGTAACCATGTTTTGGTGATGCCTGTGGATGATATCTCAAACGCAGCTGCGGAAGGTGTTGCGAGTTTGATTCGCGGTGCAACAGCATTATCACACCCTTATGGCCGCTTGCAATTTGGCATGGATTTAGACCTGACATTTAACACCCTGATTGGGACTGGCAAGAATCCCAATGTGGCTGCAGTGGTTGTGATTGGAATCGAGCCAAATTGGACCGATCACATTGTCAACGGGATTGCGGAAACAGGTAAACCAGTGGTGGGTTTTAGCATTGAGCGTTCTGGTGACCTGAAGACCATCGAGCAGGCTGCCTGGAAAGCAAAGGATTTTGTCCAATATGCCACAGAATTGCCTCGTGAACCAATAGAATGGCAGGAATTGCTAGTTTCCACCAAGTGTGGTGAGTCGGATACAACCAGTGGACTGGCGGCAAACCCAACAGTTGGCAGGGTATTTGAACGACTGCTGGTAAAGGGGAGTACGCTCATTTTTGGCGAAACCACAGAGGTCACTGGTGCTGAACACAAGATCATTGAACGCTTTGAAACTGAGGAAGAAGCACAAGCTTTTCAAGCTGCCTTTGACGATTACCAGGAATTGATTCGCTCGCAGGGTGTGAACTTGTTGGGTTCCCAGCCAACCGAGGGCAATATCCGCGGCGGACTTTCCACAATTGAGGAAAAAGCCTTTGGTAATATTGCCAAAATTGGGAATTGTTCAGTGGCTGGCTTCCTTGAACCAGCCCAAGCACCTGAGAAACCAGGCTTATATTTTATGGATTCTTCCAGCGCTGCTGCAGAAATGGTCACGCTTTGTTGTGCAGGCGGTGCGGTGCTGCATCTCTTCCCGACCGGGCAGGGTAACATCATCGGAAATCCTGTCACCCCTGTCATTAAGCTTTCTGCCAATCCACTGACGATTGAAACGATGACTGAACACATTGATGTGGACCTCTCCGGTTTATTGCGTTTTGATATTAACCTCGATGAAGCTGCAGACCTTACCATGGGAATTATGGCGCAGACGGTTAATGGCAGGTTGACAAGTGCAGAAACTTTACGGCATGATGAGTTTGTCATCACAAAACTTTATCGAAGCGCATGAAGTACAGTTAATTAATAAGATTTGTCATACCAACGATGAATTAAACTCAGATTGGTTAAACATGCAATAATGGGTTTTGTGACATTACAAACAAAGTTGAAGGTATTTTTCCAGGAGATTCGCCTGGCCTGGTTAGGGCTGCACCTTGTGGTAGGTGTGGCATTGGTCAGCCGCTATTTGCATGGTCTTTTTTCAGGCACGCTGCTGGGTGAAGCCATTTCAGAAATCCTGATCGCGATATTGCTGGGTTTGTATATCCGGGCGTTGATTGGCCGCAGCTCAAAACTGGCACCTGGCATTGCCTTTTCGATGAAGAAAGTGTTGCGATTTGGGATTGTTCTATTGGGCTTGCGGCTGAGCATACAGGATGTCGGCGCGACAGGCTGGCGCGGGTTGGGTTTGATTCTGATTTGTTTAACAGTTGCACTTGGGGCTTCATTGCTTGCCAAGCGAATCTTTCATATCTCACCCCGGTTGGCTGCCCTGATCGGGGTAGGTACGGCGATTTGTGGAAATTCTGCCATTATTGCGACGGCACCGGTTATTGAGGCTGAAGAGGAAGAAGTCAGCTTTGCCGTGGCGACGATCACCCTATTTGGTTTGATTGCGGTGCTGACCTATCCAATTATTGGAAGAATGCTGCGGCTGCCTGATCACTATTTTGGATTTTGGTCTGGTACGGCTGTCAATGACACATCCCAGGTTGTGGCGGTCAGCGCCATGTACAGTGATATTGCCCAAAATGTCGCCACCATCATCAAGTTAACCCGGAATGCCTTGATGGCCCCGATCATTTTTATGATTGGGATGATTTATCAACGCTGGAAAGGGCAATCCAAAGCAGCAGACCCATCAAGCCTGCGCATCAGTGTCAAAAAAAGCATTCCAGGCTTTGTAATTGGTTTTATTTTGATGGCGATTGTGCGAACCGCTGGCATCATGCTGGGTATCCTGCCGCAGAATGTTGCTGAACCTGGTGATTTACAGGCAGCAGCGAGTGGTTTAATCTTCCTGGATTCTGTATCGAGATTTGCGATTCTGATGGCACTTTCTGCTGTTGGTCTGAATACGAACCTGGACAGCCTTAAACGAATTGGGTTTAAACCCCTTTTGGTGGGGCTTATCGTTGCTGTATTGCTTTCAGTCGTGAGTTTGTTGCTGATATTATTTACACCTTTAGCTGGTTAAGATAGGATTGAGGATATGTAATCTTTAGCAACTTGTATTTTGACAAACATTGTTTATGCCTGCTTCAACAAAAACAGCCCAAGTGAAGGAAAAAACCTTATGCCAATGAAAACAGATCATAAAATCTTACGAGTCAATTTGACAACAAACAGCATCGAAACAGAGACGCTTTCTGAAGATTTTTACAGACTCTATCCAGGTGGAAAGGCACTGGCCGGGTATTATTTATTGACCGAAATGCCGGCCAACATCGATCCGTTTGACCCCGAAAACCTCTTGGTTCTTGCAAATGGTGTACTGACGGGCGCACCCGTATCGACAACGACACGTTATGTGGTTGCCAGCCGCTCTCCACTGACTGGGGCCATTGGCAGATCAGAAGCGGGTGGATTTTGGGGACCAGAGCTTAAACAGGCTGGTTTTGAAGCCATCCTGATTACCGGACGCGCAGAGAAACCAGTTTATTTGTGGATCAAAGATCAAACAGCTGAACTGCGTTCAGCTGAAGATCTGTGGGGCTTATCCACTGCTGAGGTTCAGGCATTGATCCGTGAGGAATTGGATGATCGGATGATTCGTGTTCTGCAAACCGGCATCGCAGGCGAAAACCTGGTGCGTTTTGCAGGGCTGACCAATGACCTGCGCCATTTTAATGGACGTAACGGGATGGGTGCAGTGTTTGGTGCAAAGAATCTCAAAGCTGTTGCGGTGCGCGGTTCGCGTCGCTACCAGGAAATTGCGCATGACCCTGATGGGTTGCGAGAATTAGGTCGAAAACTTGCTCGCCAGGTGCGCCAAAACCCACAGTCCTGGGACCTACAGCAACGGGGCACCCCTGGTATTGTTGAACCATTACATTCCGCTGGTATACTGCCGACACGTAATTTCAGGCAAGGGGCATTTGAGAATGTAGATGATGTCAAATGGGAGGCTTACGAAGAAGAATTGCTGATCGGTCGTCGAACCTGTTTTGCCTGCGCTGTGCGCTGCAAGCGAGAGGTTCATATTGATGGTGAGTCCTCTGAATATGGTGGACCAGAATATGAAACGGTAGCGGCCTTTAGTTCCAATTGTGGGGTATCCGATTTGCAAGTTATTGCCAAGGCGAATGAGCTATGTAATGCCTATATGCTGGACAGCATTTCTACCGGTGTGACGATCGCCTTTGCCATGGAGTGCTTTGAAAAGGGTTTAATTAGTGAGCAGGATACCGATGGTCTTGACTTGAGGTTTGGCAATGCTGAAGCCATGCTGGCAATGGTTGAAAAGATCGCCAAGCGTGAGGGGTTTGGTGACCTCCTGGCTGAGGGTAGTAAGCGCGCAGCAGAGAAGATCGGTCAGGACGCCATCCAGTACGCTCAACAGGTCAAAGGGCAGGAAATTGCAATGCATGAGCCGCGTGGGAAATACAATATTGGCATGGGGTATGCTATGTCGGAAATTGGTGCTGACCATTTAGTCGTTACCCATGACACGATGTTGACAAACCCAGATGCGTTACCTTTCAAAAACGCATTACCTTTGGGAATTACACAGGCAGAGCCTGCACGCAGCTTGAGTGATGAGAAAATCCGCCAATACCTGATCCTTGAAAACTGGAACAGCTTTGAAAATACGGTCGGTTATTGCTTTTTTGGCCCGGCACCGCGCGGCTTTATCCACCCGGATGATGTCTTGGCTTCGCTTAACTTAGCCACTGGGTGGAATATGACGATGGAAGACCTGCTTGAAATTGGTGAGCGTGCAGTTAATTTATTCCGTCTGTTCAATGTAAGGGAGGGGTTCACCAGTGACGAAGATGATCTACCCAAGCGCTTTTTTGAAGGTCTTGAAAATGGCCTGCTAGAAGGTGAATCGATCGATCGTGAGACATTCCTTCAAGCTCGGGCCCAGCTGTATGCTATTAAAGGTTGGGACCCAGAGATGGGGATACCAACCCGCAGGCAGTTGGAAGAATTATCCCTTGGTTGGGCTGCTGATTTGTTAGATCTATAAATTTGTAAAGCATCTATTAAAAGAAAATATACACATATCATGAAACTTTATGCTGGCGGCTACCTAACTTTTTATGCCCCAGGTCAAGAGCCTGAGGTGGTACAGGATATTTCTGAGCCAATGGCGTTGATCAAACTGCTGGACGATTTAGGGATTCCTATTGGCGATGTGCAATTGGTCATACTCAATGGACAAATCATTGATTTGAACCAGGCCATCGTCAGAAACCAGGATGAAGTTAAGGTGTTTCCTGGTGTGGATGGCGGTTGACATGAATGAATCAGATCTCTCAACATCAGAGCTGGCACGTTATACTCGCCATTTGGCATTACCACACATGGGACATGAAGGGCAGTCTCGGATAAAGCAAGCATCTGTGTTAATTGTTGGATTGGGTGGTTTGGGTTCAGTCTCAGCCCTCTATCTGACAGGGGCTGGGATCGGAAGGATTGGTTTAATAGAGGACGATACGGTTAGCCTTGATAATTTGCAGCGGCAGATTCTGTACACAACAGATGATGTTGGCAGCTCGAAACTTGCCGTCGCCGCAAAGAGGCTCAAGGCACACAATCCTGAGGTTAATTTTGATCTGTTCTCTCAACGGTTCAATCTCAATAATGGAAAATCAATCGTGAAGGATTTTGACCTGGTTGTTGACGGTACAGACAATCTGGTCTCACGCCAGATTATCAACCAGGTTTGTGTTGATCTAAGAAAACCTTATATCTTTGGGGCTGTAAATTTATTTGATGGACAGGTAAGTGTGTTTGATAGTGTTAGGGGACCTTGTATGGCATGTCTTTTCCCGCATGCACCTCTACAAGAAAACGATAAACAGGCTGAGCAGCTGGCAGTGTTAAACACATTGCCAGCCTTGATCGCCTCGCTGCAAACCGCAGAGGTGTTAAAAATTATTGTGGGTATGGGGAAACCCTTAATCGGAAAATTGCTAATTTATAATGCATTGAATGCATCTTTTGACCATGTGACTATTCATAAGAACCCGAACTGCCCTGTTTGTGGACAGTGAGCGTTGGTTCGGCCTGGCTGGGATTTAGCCCCGAAATTTAATCGATCTCTGTGATGGTCACTTCGATTGCACTCGGCAAGATTACATCGACATTTATTTGATTATTATCGAATAAGACCTCCGGCGCGAGCTGGTAAGTTCCTGGACCTCGGTCTGTTAAGTCGATGATTACGATAATGTTAGCTTGGTCCAGCTGATCAAGCAGCGGCAATGGACCAGATAAGAAAACATCTACGTTTTCAGGTGATATTTCTACCTCTAAATCTTCACCTAATCCTTCGATCTGTATCGGCAAATTATTAAAGCTGACACTGCTTTGGATTGGATCGATCCCAATCTGAACAGTGACATTTTGGCTGCCAACCACATTAATTCCTTCGGGCAGGTTTAGCGCTACCCTGATCTCAATATCCTCACTGGCCATATTCAGGTTGATAGGAGTCGTTTCGACAAAGCCAGGGATGGTATCCACCAAACTCGGATCAGCAGAAAAAATCGTGACGGTTGGCGGCATAGCAAAAATATTGGTTAGACGATACCCGGGTGCAATCTGACCGCTGGTAACAATTTTTACAACTACAGTTCTGAAACCACCGCGTTGTGTAACGGGAATGGTGATTGTTGTGGCGGATGGGTTAAGGCTGATGCCTGTAACAGGCTGCTCTTCTGCGTCGTAAGGAACAAGCTCAATCGTGCGCTGGACATCTTCGGAGACATCAGTAATGTTTATTTCTGCGACGACCTGTTCAATTGAATCAATCAGTTCTTGTGGACCAGAAATGAGCACGTTTTCATTGCTTAACTCGGGTGGTTGAACTTCATAGCCAATGGCAGGATTCCCGATCACGCGCAACTTGATAGGAAACACTTCTGTGATAACTGCATCCATTCTGACAAAAACTGAGGTTGGACTGGTGCGCACGATTTCAGCAGGGCTAATGCCCAGGTTGACCTGAGGGGTCAGGGTGTGAACGCCTGGTTCCAAGCCGGTTAAATCTAGGGTAACATCGATCAGGTTAATGTCATTGACAAGTTGGGTATGGATCGATGAGGGTGCCCTGATTACCAGGTTGATTTGCTGTGTTATGTCGTTGGTTATCATCAAGTTTTGTCCCAAGCCGATGATTTCCATCTGGACTGGCCTGGGGTATGTACGTGTTTCAATTGGGTCGGCTTGGGTTACTGCGAAGACCCACACAATTACGGCAAAAAGAATTGCAGAAAAAAGTGTGGGGAGGCTATGGATGAGATTCCGGATATGTTTCATACTTCACCCTTTTCTCTGTCTGGATTGTCTTTAGAAGTAAAAAAGGATTTCAACCGTCCCAATAAACCTTTACCGCCGATGAACTCTGTTGGTTGGAATAAAGCGTAAAGCGTATTTTGTAAGCGTTCCATGTTTAACCTGCGGATCATTTTTCCATTTTGTGCAATGGATATGCTGCCGGTTTCCTCGGAGACAACCACTGCAATGGCATCACTAACTTCCGAGATACCCAGTGCAGCACGATGTCGTAAACCTAAGGTTCGTTCAGGTGATCGATTTAACACACCGCTAGCTGAAAGGGGCATCACACAAGATGCAGCGACGATGGTGTTGTTAACGATGATGACAGCACCATCGTGTAAGGGTGTGTTGGGATAAAATATTTGCAAAAGCAATTCAGGTGTAACTTTAGCATTCATTGGCACACCGGTTTGAATATACTCACTCAATCCTTGAGCCCGTTGAATGATGATCAAGGCACCGTGATGACGCTCTGAAAGACGTCCGCTGGCTTTTACGATTGTGTTAAGCGTTTCAAGGAATTCTTTTTCGGAAATATCGCGAGTGCGGGCTAAAAAGGACATATTACCTGCACGGCCGACACGTTCCAGAGCACGCCGAATCTCAGGTGCAAAAATAACCGGAATGGCAAACACTAACGCTGGCAGGACTGTGCTGAACAACCAGGAAAAAGCCGGCAGTTCAATTAAGCTGGTAAAAACGACCAAGAGAATAATGATGAAAAAGACACCGCGCAAGAGAACCAAGGCTTCGGTGTCGCGCAGCAGCATTAAAAGGGTGAAAAAAACCAATGCTACTAAAATGATGTCCAGAAGATCGGTCCATCCAAAACGTTGGGTAAAAAAAGTAATTTCGTTGATAAGTTGTGTCATATGAATCGTGCTCTATTCATTAATTGGGTTACCTAATATCTCACCTCGAAACATGTTACATGATGGGCTGCATGATGATCTTCAACCAAATATTGGTGTTGTTATTTGCCGCTGCCTTCAGAGCGGCTGTTTTCCAAGCCGGGAAAGATAAGTCATCCGGCTGGTTTTGTGAAAAACCTAGAGAAATTAAGGTTGAATGGATACCGTTCAATAAATCCTTAGATAATAATAAAATTTCAGACTGCGCTATCCGACTTTGTTTTTCGAAGGCATTGATTATCGTTGACATATCTTCTAAAAGGTTCGAGGGGAAGACCTTTTCAAGTGTCGCAGTAAAATTCCAGCCATCCCAGATCACAAATCCCAAGATTTTGTCGTGTTTTACGATTGGAAAGACCCTTTTGCTTCCAAGATATTCAAAGAGGCTTGAAATTAATCTGTTTGAAAGCACTTGCCAATCTTGTTCCAACTGTGTCACGGAATAGTTGTTTACAGTAATGAGATGCCCATAGTTTGAATTATTAATGTGCTGAAAACTGTCCATTTTCATTAATTGAATTGTATCATTAACTGCTTGTTGTGTCCTTTCCCATGTATCTTGAAAGGATCCCTCTGTGTTGATGATGACATCCGCTATGGTGAGTTTTTCAGCCTGCGGTGGTTGATGGTTGATCCTTGCCCTGGCTTGCTGCTCAGACATTCCCCTCAAGTCAATCAGGCGCTGAAGTTGTGTGTCGAAAGAGGCATGGCTGACCCAAACCTGGTCGCAATCATCGGCAAGACCTGACTCAATAAGTTTGATGGCTTCGATTGCTACGATAGGGCATTGCGTTGCTTTCACCCGTCGATGAATGGAATCAATAACAAGGGGATGAACCAGTTCTTCGAGCAGCTGTAAACTTTTGGGATCGTTGAAGACGATCTCTCCGAGTTTGTGGTTGGAAATTTCCTGGTTTTGGGTGAGGATTTGTGGGCCGAATGCATCAATAACAGGTTGATATGCGGGACCTCCCCGGTAGAGCATCCGGTGAGCGATGACATCTGCATCGATTCCTAAGGCACCGATATTGGCCAGCATCCGTTGGATGACGCTCTTTCCTGTGGCAATATTGCCGGTGATTCCAATTACTAATGGTCTATCAATCATTGCCTCGCACTTCATGGATCTTGTGCAGTGTACAAGCATGTAGTATACCCCAAATCAGGAGGCTTCATTAGGGTTGGGTGCTATAATGTGGTTATGTTTCTAGAGCGTTTGAGTCAGGCTGTCATTGAAAAATGTGCTATTCACCTGGAAAAACCGACATTATTAGGTGTTTCAGGCGGGATGGACAGCCTGGCATTAATGTATGGCCTTAAAGCGTTAGGTTACAACCTGGTTGTAGCCCATGTTGATCATGGACTGCGCCCCGAATCCCAAAAAGAAGCCAGGTATGTCCGCCAGCTGGCTGAGTCCCAACAGCTGCCGTTTATCAGCCAGCGAATTGATGTTGAACAAATTGCTGAAACACAGGGGCAATCGATTGAAGAAACTGCCAGGGAAGTACGTTACCAGTTTTTGTTCAAACAGGCTCGTGCCCAACAATGCCAGGCTGTGGCTGTTGCCCATCATGCGGATGATCAGGTGGAGACGATTCTGATGCATTTTATGCGGGGTGCGGCTTTGCCAGGGCTGACAGGAATGCCGTATCGGCGCATCTTGACGCAATGGGACATTAGGATCCCGCTTATAAGGCCTCTTTTAAATTTCTGGCGCAAGGAAATTGAGGAATATATTGCAGAAGTTGGCGTGATTCCCTGCTTTGATATGAGCAATCTTGATACCACCTATTACCGAAACCGTATCCGCCATGAATTAATTCCAGTTCTAGAAACCTATAACCCGAGTATAAAGACCGTGATCTGGCGGATGGCAGAAGTCCTCCAGGAGGAAGAAAGCTTTTTGGATGATCTGACCCAGGAGGCTTACGGTCAATGCCTGGTTAGTGCTTCTGAAGACAGAATCTTATTGAATCTGACGACATTCATCGACCTTTCCACAGCGCTCAAACGACGGGTTCTGAGGCAAGCGATTGCCCAGCTTCGTCCAGATTTGCGTGATATTGGTTTTGATCCAATTACCCGGGGATTATCCTTTTTAACGGACGCAGATCCCCAAGGAGAAATTGACCTGGTTGCCAGGTTAAACCTGGCAGTGATTGATGACATTATTGTGATCAAAACCTGGGATAGCGAGCTGCCGGATTTTGGCCAGCCGCTGCTGCCTAATGCGCAGTTTACGGCATTTCTTGAACCTGAAACGTCTGTTACCCTCAGGAACGGTTGGGTGCTACAAGCCAGCCTGTTGGAGGATTACGATGACAGGATGTTAAATGAGGTCAAGCAGCTTACACCGGGTGAAGCCTGGCTGGATTATGATTTACTGGATTTACCGCTGGTAGTACGTGGAAGACATGAGGGAGAACGCTTCACACCCCTTGGTATGAATGGGCATACGAAGGGTCTGCAGGATTATTTTGTCAATCGCAAGGTGCCAGAGCATTTACGTGCAATGTGGCCACTGGTCATCTCCGGGGAAAAAATTGCCTGGGTTGTTGGCTTACGCCCATCAGAGGATTTCAAGATTACGGATGCTACCCAACGAGTATTGAAGCTCAAGCTGGTGAAAACCAACGATTAACTTCGCCTTTATTATCAGCATTATGATGTTTTAGCAATGAAGTTGTTGTGACCACCTGGCTAGGAATCTTCCGGATCTTCTCCCAAATCATAGCCTTGCTGAACTGCCAGTCTGCGTAATTTTTGCTTAATTTCGCGGAACTGAATCTTCGACACACCAAGTTTTTGACGTATTTTTTCGGGTTCAACGCCCTCGATCAGATCCGTGAGCACACTGGTCCAGCGGCACATATCAAATGAAATCCGTTTCTCGAAACCAGCAGCAGTCGTGATATCCTCGAGAATATACTCCAGGCGGCGAGCTGTCCATGGAAAGAGCCGTTCTTGCGGTTCGTATTGAGCCGCATATTCATTGAAGGACGCTACCCAATCTGCGGATAAGGGCAGCTTGCGTTCCTTGTAACGGTAGCGTGGGTTGGTATAGCGAATGAAAACGTGCGCATTTTGGGGATCTTCAACATCGAGATGATTGAGGTTGATATTGCGGCATTCACCTTTCTTAATGGCAGTTTCCAAAAGGAGTTTGAGAAGGGTATAGGGGCGGGCATCCGGTTGATCGGTGTGCCGAAATGATTCAGCTGTTTTCAATGCTGTTTTGATTTCAGGATGGGTGAGCACTGTTGGCAGCGGGCTGGTGACGGTGCGCTGGGGAAGCTTTTCTGCTGGATCAACCATCAAGACGCCGCCTCTTTGCAGCCAACGGAAAAAACTTTTGATGGAAGTAATGCGGCGAGAGAGACTTTTTGGGCTGCAGGGCACGCCGCGATCGTTTTCAAGCCAGGATGTGAACTTGTCCAGGTCATTCAATGTAATTTCGCCAATGGTCTTATCCGGAGGGAGGAAAGTATCCAGTAAATTAAGATCCGCAACAAAAGCTTTAATGGTGTTAGGCGAACGTCCCTGGTCATTTAAATAAAATTTCCAGGCCTGGATGGCGGGCTGGAGAAATGTTTTTTCAGTTAAGTGAGCCGGCGTTGATTTTGATTGTGTGGTTTGATTAGTCATTGAACCTCTAAATTATAATTCGTGTAGTCTTTTAAATCAGTTTATTCGATATTGAGGTCAATGTCAATCAATTTAATGGGTGTATGGAATAAAATGTTTGATTAAAATCAATAGGAGTAACGATTGTGTTGCTCCTACTGTGGGATTAATACTTAATTTGCCTGGTTATTTTTTCCTGCCTTTTTTACTC
The DNA here is from genome assembly GCA_007135845.1 of Candidatus Brevefilum sp. The sequence continues at coordinate 7,526 of SLIC01000022.1, read as the reverse complement.
AAATTGCAGTACCTCAATCAACATTTCCTGGATGGCTGGTTTGTCTGGAACCAGGACGCTTGCGCCGGCCATCGTTCGCCAGCTGTACGCATATCGAAAGTCGACCGCATGACGATGGATTTCGCCATTCTCATATACCTGTTTTGCTAAGGGTAACATTGAGAGCACGGTTGGAAGATCGATGTCGGTCTCAACATAGGTGGTATATGTGCGATAAAGGTCTGGCGCTTTGAGAACAGCATCAAGACTTATCAGCCGTTGAAAAATCGCTTGAATGACTTCCTGTGCTCGGCGACCGCGATCGATATCGTTGGTAGAATAGCGCGAGCGCACATACCAAAGGGCAACATCTGCATTCATATTAACAAGACCAGGGCCAACACTGCATGTACCACTTTCATTGATCCACTTAGGACAACTATCCGTAAGGTTTCTATCAGTCTGCACGTTGATGCCGCCCAGATGATTAATCAAAGTAGTAAAACCACTCATATGGATCAGAACATAATAATCGGGGCGAACACCGAAATTGATTTCCATCGTATCTGCCAGGTTTTCAAAACCACCAGATTGGTAGGCGACGTTGATACGATTTTCACCGCGTCCTGGTATTTGAACATACAAATCTCGGGGGAAGGAGATTGCGGTAACAGAACCATCTTTTGGATTTAGTGAGACCCATGTGATGCTATCTGTGCGAAAACCATAACCGCCCTCACGAAGGTCGGAACCTAATAGCAGGATATTGACCTGGCCTTCGGGTTTTTGAAGCGGCCTTTGTGTTGGCAGGGGAGTTGCTTCTGGTTCAGGCGTAAGGGCTGGTTCTGGGTCTGGGTCCGTTACCGGGACCAGTTCAGTTTCCTCTGGCTGGAAGGGAGTCGGTGTAGGGTCTGCATTAATCGCTGCTTGGGTCTGCATTGCATAAGCATAGGCAAGATTTGGACGATTTCGTGAGCTGAGACCCGTAATCAGGATGAAGCTCAACAAGCCTACCAGGAAGAGAAAGACCAGGACAATAAGGACCCCAAAGGATTTGGGTATTTCACGATGGTTTTTTTGATGGGTAATTATTTGTCTGGAAGCCATGATATTTTTCCGTCTTTTCTAAGGTTGATTTTGTTTCACTTCTTTTACATTATCGTTATTTTTTAAAATATTTCAATCAATTATCCTGACAGGAATTTGAGTTCGGAAGGTGGTATAAGATGCTTTTTTGCTTTTTAACCAAATTTTTCCATTAAGTACTCGAATGGCACGAATAGCTTTACGGATTGCCTGAACCTCACCAATGCCAGGTATCGTGTCGTGCTGACCGCTGAAGAGGGCGGTTTGTTCCACCTGGGAAAGACCATCACCAAAATCGGTCACCTGGACGATCAGGACACCCATCTCGAGGGATAATTTCTGATCCAGACGAATGGTTCCTCCAGGCGATGATGCTTTGATGCCGTTGTTAATTAATTCGTAAAGTGCCGTTTGTAAAAGTTCGGGATCGGTTTTTATCATCAAGCGACCATCCGGGTTGTGGATCTCAAAATCAATGTCTTTCAGTTTCAATTGAGAGGCAACCTGCAGCCTGATGTTGGCTGCAATCGAATCGAGGCTGATCATCTGGTTGTCTAAGGATAACCTTATCGGTCCAGTTTGCCCGGTTTGCGTTTGCAGGTCTTTGATGGCGGCATTAGCCCGGTTCAATGCGATACTAAGTTGTTCTCTTTCACTCCTTAAATGACGTAATTCAGATTTCATTTGTTCCACTTCAGTAGAAGCAAATCTTGTAGATGAAAGTTGTGTTGTGAGTTCAGCAATACGCGCTTTCATCTTTTCGATGTTTGTGGCGGTTTCCATTTTTTCAATCTGGTACTTTACTTTTAACTCTTTAATGGCTGTTTCTTTTTCTTGGATTTGGGCTTCTTTATCGGAAAGGGCTTGCCGTAAATGATCCTGCTCTTTGATGAGTGCGCTTATTTGCAGTTTTAGCTGGTTCAATGTAAGCTTTGTTTGTTCTTCAGCATTTGGTGCGAAAAGGATTTGTACCAAAATATTGCTAATCTCGTCCAAATATTGCTTCGTTTTATTGCCCCAGCTTTTACCTGTGTATGGAGACAGGAAAAGAATCCCACCGGTCAATGACTTATCTGGTAACAATAAAGGATAAGCGAATAGATTCCCGATTCCGTGGTAATTGAGCCGCATAGCAAGTGTGGCAGCATCTTTAGATTTTGCGCTGTCCGTTGAAAGACGAAAAACTTGATTTTCTTCCCATGCAGCCATAATCCCAGGAAGGTCTTCCCTGGCAACCCTGTCTGGTTTCAGAAAAATTTCTTGGATCAGGTCGTATCCAGCCATAATATAGATCTTTTCCCCGACGTTTGACACCCTGACTAAATAGCAAATATCAGAAATCACGCTGTGACTGAGAGCACGAGCCATTCCCTGATATTTTTCTTCAATCGTATCGGTCAGGTTGATTTCCAAAAGCAGTTTTACCAATGTTGGTTTTGTGTCAATCAGCATTTCGGCGTTTCCTGTCTCAGACTTGGACTTACGCAATAGCTCATGTTCCTCATTGTCTTGAGAGAACTGTGGCATCATTGTCAAAACCCAGGGGAGGCTCAGGGCTTGGGCAAGGCGAACTACACCCATATTCCACTGTAAATTATTTTGCATCAGCATCTGGATGGTGTGCCCCACGGCAAGTACCAGGAGGATGGCAACCATCGCCCAACGGTGCGTGGGTCGTGAGATCAAGACGAGGATCACACCGATTATGATCAGAATTAATGCGATTAATTGCCAGAGTTGGTTGATCAGGTTTAGGCTTAAGCTTGGCAGCTGTGCTAAGCTGGGGGTCACAAGCATCGTAATAACAGCAAAGATAATTAACATAAGCGATAGGTACAAGTTCAAGCTGGTTGGAATGCCGCTTTGATCATCAAAGAACAGCCAGACAAGCCAGGCGATTGTCAGTGTCGCTACCAATCGCTCAAAGAGGGGAAAAGCATAACCTGAATTAAAGCCAACCCCTTGATTAAAAGGACGTAAAGCAAGCAAGAATATCTGGATAAATAAAAGGATGCCGCAACCCAGTAATGTGTGTTTTGCACGGTTATTCTTTTGGTTCTTTTTGAAATTGACAAGTGCGATAACCGTCATCAGTAACAACGACAAGATGACGACCAGGTGAAAAAACAAATCACCGGGTGGTTGAAGGATGATATCTAGTGATGATGAAAGAATTTTTTCCACTTTACCGTAATTTCCGTCAAAGGGTTATATCGATAGAAACTTTATTGCAAGTATTATTCCAACAGGGTTGATAAGTTATTCATTGTTAAAGATTTTTATGCTGTACGCAATCAAATTCTGGAATTATCCAGCATTCTTGAACTTTCAAGAGGCCTATATGCTTCATCTCGTGATCTCAACGATCACACCTAACTCTGCCCAATGGTAGAGGTCTTCCGCAGCATCGAGGGTGAGGATGATACAACCATAGGATACGGGTGTGCCGAGATTGCCAGCCCACAAGCGCCGACCGCTGGAGAGTGTGGGCAGGCCGTGGATGCCATTCATGAAGCCTGGCCAGGCTTCGTAAATCCCGATGAAGTGGGGCATGTAGAGATCCCAATTGGAGGCGTAGGCATTGAGGCTATGGGATTGCACCTGGAAAATTCCCGCCATGGTGGGAGAATCTTCGATACCGGTGCTGACGATGTGTGTATTACGAACCTGTCCGTTCTCATAAACCGTCATCCGTTGGGAGCTGATGTCGACAACGATGCGTTTATCCATAACGACTGGCAAAGGGGTCAGTATGTTTTTAGATGGAATGTTCAATTCCATACCAACAGCAATATTATCGATGTTCAACCCCGGGTTGGCTTCAATGATGTACCACAAAGGCATCCCCAGTTTCAATGAAATTGACCACAGGCTTTCACCCTGGCTAACGTGATATGTGGTTGGGTCGTGATGAATCATCACGAGCGGGGTGTTTCCTACATCCCAACCCAGGATGATGTCGTCATAATTCAGGTCGGCTACAAATGAACGTCCCTCACCTAAGTCATGGGTCCATGTGCTGAAAAGCGCTTGTATATCTTCTGGGGCGATTTGATATTTGATCTGGTTGGTCTCCGCATCAACAGACACCCAGGACGTTTTTTCTTCTACAGGTACTGACCATTTGTGGTGTTCTTCCCGAATGGGATCGTATGCCTTTAAACTAATTTCTTCTGAAACCAGGGATTCAATTTGGTCTAATAGGGGTGAGAGGTCAGCCACTTTTGGTGGTACGGCATGTACGTAAAGCGGAAGGGACCCTTCTAGAAGAATTGAAAAGGGGTCTTCAGAGAGGCGTTCCAGCGTAGATTCCATATCGACTGTTTGACCCACTGCCCCGGGGGATGCGATCCATTGGCCATCCTGGTATATGACAGCAGCCTCCACCGATGGGGTCTCCAATTTCTCAGCTATGGATTGAAGAGTCGCCCTGGCACGGCTATGATCAAAATACAACACGGGAAAAATAATGTGCGATTGACCTCTGAGTGATGTTAATACATCGTCAAAGGGTTGGGAGGATCTGCCGATATCATAGGCTGCCATTGCGGTAGCTTGGGGGTTAACCCAAATGCCAAGGTCCTGTGGTGCCAATTGAAACTGGATTTCAGTGTTCTTAGAATCAACCAGGATGATCGTGCGGTTTTGATTCCAATCGGAATCGACGAGGTCGGCAGTTTCTTGAGTGCTGACAAAACCAACATCACGATTAAATATGAACACATATGGCAAGTTAAGTTGTTGTGTTTGAAAGAAGATAATTGTGCCGCTGACGAAAATTAAAGGTAGGATTATCACCAATGCGGCTAAACCAACCGCAAGCGCAGCCAGGTTTGACCGCTGTCTGCCATGTCTTGTTGGTTGAGGTTTACGTGTGGCGTAAACGATATTATGCGGAGATTTACTTGAATATTTCATCTTAACTGCCATAATTTGAATTATATCTTAATGGATTTAACGTCACCTCGATATGAGAAGTTCCGTTTAATTCAAAGCTATCCTAATTGAATTGCAAATTCTATGCCGATTAGGTCGTGGTGTTTGTCCTTGTTATAATTGTACCAACCTGTGTGCTAATCTTTAAGGTGATTGATGGATTTTTCTATGATTTGGAGCCTGTTATCCTGGTACTTTCTGATCTTAATGATTGGTCTGGTTACTTTTCCGATCGCCTATCGGCTTTTGGAAAAGCTGCCTGATCGAGGCTATGCCTTCAGCCGGATCATTGGGCTGTTATTAGGGGGGTTCATTTTTTGGCTGATGGGTAACTTGAGATTGCTGCATAATAACCCGGGGGGAATTACATTTGCTTTAGCGATCTTAGCAGCGTTGAGCGTATGGTCAGGTTGGGGAAAATGGCTGGAAATTTGGCAATGGATTAAGCAAAACCACCGGCTGATCTTGGTGACTGAGCTGGTCTTCATTGTGGGCTTTGCCTTCATGATTCTGGTGCGAGGGTCTGACCCGGATGCAACAGGAACGGAAAAGCCGATGGAATTGGCTTTTATTAATGCCGTCATGCGGTCTGAAACTTTTCCACCTCATGACCCCTGGCTGTCTGGATATGCCATCTCCTATTACCACTTCGGATACATTCTGACGGGTATGCTGGCAAATATTACAGCAGTCAGCGGGGGCGTGGCGTTCAATCTGATGTTAGCAGCCGTCTTTGCGATGAGTGCAGCAGGTGCGTATGGGGTGTTATATAACCTGTTAGCCGTTTTAGGTAAGACGATAACCCACCGAATCAACCAGCTTTCATGGGCACTGCTCGGACCGTTGTTTTTATTGTTTGTTAGCAACCTGGAGGCTGTGCTAGAGGTTCTCCACCAGGCAGGGGTCGGCTGGAATATGGAAACCGGCACCTCTCGCTTTTGGGATTGGGTCAATATCAGCAGTTTGCGAAATCCACCCCAACCTCCCCTGGGATTGATGCCACAACGATTTTGGTGGTGGTGGCAAGCCTCGCGAGTGATCCAGGATATTGACCTGTTGGGAAATGTCAGCGGCCTTTCCCCGATTGATGAATTCCCTGCCTTCTCGTTTGTGTTAGGGGACTTGCATCCACATGTTCTGGTAATGCCTTTTGTGATGTTGTTGATTGGTTTTGCATTAAATATTTATTTAGGCGGCATGGAAAATGAAAAATCTATTCTTGGGGTTAAGATCCTATATCGAATAGACCTTTTTATCTTTAGTGGGATTGTATTGGGCGGCATTGCATTTTTGAACACCTGGGATTTGCCGGTATATTTTGCCCTATTGGTGGGTGCATACACCTTGCGGCAGGTTTGGGTACGGGGTTGGGATTGGTCGCGATTAACCGAGTTGTTGGGTTTGGCCATCCCCCTGGGGATTTTAGCGCTGGTTTTATATGCGCCTTTTTATCTCAGTTTTCAATCGCAGGTTGGGGGAATTTTGCCTAACCTGATCTACCCGACACGCGGATTTTACCTGTGGGTGATGTTCGCCCCCTTACTCATTCCGGTGTTTTTATATTTTGGATGGCTGTGGAAGAAAAGAGTGCCAGGAGAATGGAAATGGGCAGCAATATTAGTAATGGGGCTGATTGTAATGCTCTACCTGGTTTCGGTTGGGTTGGGGTTAGGGCTGGCACAAACCGATATTGGTCAGCAGGTGATTTTGTCTCAAGGGGAAACGACATATGGCGGGTTGGTTCTGTCTGCCTTATGGCATCGGGCACAATTTGGCGTCAGCCTGGTGACATTAGCCATTCTTCTGATTGCAGGTCTGGCTTTCCTGGTCGGACACTTTAGGCTTGAAAATGGAGAGATCAATCCCTTCAATCCAGCGCCCTTTGTGTTATTGATGGTCGTGCTGGGTGGTGTGATGGTTCTGGCTCCAGAATTTGTTTATTTACGCGATGTGTTTGGTGCCAGAATGAACACGGTTTTTAAGTTTTATTATCAAGCCTGGATGTTATGGTCTATGGCAGCAGGATTTACCGCAGTTGTTTTATTCAACCGTGGGAAAATACTAACCAGGCTTGTGGTCACAGTTTTTATTTTGTTGGGATTAATTTATCCCGTTTTGGCTTTCCCAACCAAGACCAACCAATTTCAGCCTGCGGCAGGATTTACGCTGGATGCAAGCGCCCACCTGGAACGGAATCAGCCGGATGAGGCTGCTGCCATTCGTTGGCTGACAGAGGCTCCGCTGGGTGTGGTGGCCGAAGCGGTTGGCGGGCAATACAGCGTTTTTGCCCGGGTTGCGACCCATTCCGGGCAGCCAACCGTGTTGGGATGGCCGGGTCATCAAGGTCAGTGGCGGGGTGGTTACGAAGAGGTTGGCAGCCGGGAAGGGGATATCCGTATGCTTTATGAAACCCCTGATTGGAATACAGCGCTCGATATCATCCGGCGTTATGAAATTACTTACGTTTATGTTGGTTCGTTGGAATTGAGCTCCTATGCTGTTTTTCGAGAAAAATTTGAACAATT
>SLIC01000149.1 GCA_007135845.1 Candidatus Brevefilum sp. | reverse complement strand
TAGTCTGAGTTATTATACCTAGATCTAATCTACCAACACCAAAGATGCAGGTCTCTTGTCAGGAACCTGCATCTTTTTGTTTTGACTAACCAACTATTGCGGTCAGGGCGAATAACAGATGGCGAAGGTGTCCAAACGTTTTTCTTCACCGGTTGGGTTGTGCACAGAATTGACCCAGCCGTTTTGGAATACTGAGGTATTGTAGAGATTCAACGATAAATCTATCATAAAACCACCGCCTGTTACGAAGGTGCCCGAGGGACAGAGCTGTTCCTCATCGGCTGTCTCATTCGGAGGAACCATGTTTTCCGAACTCACCGTTTCAGAAGTGCTCCCCGGAACACCGGAAAGGCAGACAGCGTATACATTCACTGGCGGTGAATTACTGGTGGGATTATTAATGAAAATTTGCCAGCCATTTCCCGATCTTGACGATTGGAAAACCTGGATAGCTGTATTACTGCCGATCACCCAACCACCGCCTGTAACGATAGATCCAGCAGGGCAGGTGGTGGTTATTTGCGTAGTATCATTCCGGTTGGCATTTTGTTGTGTGGTTGCTTGGTCACTTGTGCCACCCGAGTTAAATAAACAGGTCGCTGTGATGGTTACTTGTCTTGCTGAAGTATGGTTGTTTGTGGCAAATACTCGCCATCCATTTCCGTTCTTCATAGAATGCCAGACCCTGACCCCAAGTTGATGTGCAAAGCCTCCTGAGACGACGACTGAACCGGATGGGCAGTTTACGGTTCGGCTGTCTGTGTTATTGGGTGGGATGGTTATCTGTTCGCTGATCTGCTGAACACTTAATGGTGGCCTTGTCGGAGTGGGTGTTTGTGTTGATGTGGGTGAAGGGGTAACAGAGGGGGTGACAGTAAAGGTTGGAGTCGGTTCAGGTGTCGCCGTGGGAAGGTCAGGCACATTGATTGAGATCACCAGCTCTGGACCAAATAATGTGCCATCGCCCGTTTGAAGACGCCAGATCGCTGAGTGCGAACCGGGTGTGTCGGGCGCGACCATATCGACCACGATATCGGCATTTGAGCCGGCATTGACCACCGGCAGCGCTCTGGGTGAGGTGGCACCCATAATGTTCCCGCTGGTGTGGACAACCTGGTAACCTGCCCAATCACAGGTGCCATTATTGTTGACGCGCCAGATCTTGGTGAAGTTAGAATTTGCTGTTACAGAGGTATTCATGGGTATGGTCACATGCTCGACGAAGGTGGCGCTGTTGGTGCAGCTTGCCTGTGCGGTTTGTGTGAGGGCTAAATCTTCAGGGGATACGGTTGGCGTGGGTGTGGGTTCTGTGTCAATTTCATCCAATGATGCAACGACCTGAAGCGTGATGCTGAAGGGTTCGGAGGCATTCCCACGACGATCTAAGGCAATCACAGAAACGATGACATCTCCTTCTGCAACCGGCATCCAGGGTTGATCCGCCGTAAACTCCAGCGGAAAACCCATCGGTGGTTCATCGGTGTGTTCCAATTCACCATTGATATACAATTCCACTTTGTCAATCCCCTGTGAGGATCTGGCTTCAGTAAGAATGCGAACTTCCTCATATTGGACAATCGATTGTCCTTCTTCATGGCTGGTTATCTCAACCAGGACCCAGGGTTCACCAGGAAAATGGCAGCTTGTCAAAATGATGATCGTCATCATTACAAGAATCAGGGGTTTTACAATCGGCTTCATTATGACCTCTAATTTCGGCGTATTAACAATAAAGGTTACGACTTTCTTTGTTCTTACTAATTGTAATCGATTCTTGGTAGGATTTATGGAACCTCAAGTGACTAGAAGAGTTGCGGTTGGATAGAATGATGGTCCTCTTTCCAGGCTTCTTTGGTGGTGCCATCTTTGAGGATGTGGAGCACTTTTATCCCAGTTTCCAACAAAGTTTGGGCGATGATGTGCTGTCGGTGGCATTTTGCTGGATCACCCTCAGCACATAGCAACGTCAGGTTAGACCGCATGGAGAGCTGTAATAAAACCTGGATTGCACCATCGTAAACATTCTGGTCGGTGTTATGCTGTTGGTTTGAAAATCTGGTCTGGTTTGTCTTTTTCCCCCCAAGTTTATGGCCAAGATAAGTGTATCTGATTCCAAAGGGTTTCAGTAATTCAGACAGGCGCGATTTATCACTCCAGGGCGCGTATTTGCTGTAAGGGATGCTGCGGATATCAACAATGTGGTTGATGTCATTTGCCTGGATCAGTGATATGAACTGCATGAAATTGAGGCTGTTATGCCCAACCGTAAATATCGTCTGAGCCATACTCTATTATATAAGGAAAAGGTTGGAAAAATCAATAATTTGATGAATGCTTAACTTTTTCTACGTATAAGAGGACCTTGGATCACCTTAGTTATTCCAGCGTAGTGTTTTTGCTTTCCCAATTCCCGATTAGCGCTAATATTGGTTGTGTTTTCAACCGTTAGTAGAAATTGTGGGAAAAAACCGTGGGATTTGTTTAAGAATTATTAGGTTATTAACCTATGAGATGCCGATGTGGTTGATGTAAAAAACCATCAAGTAAGGGCTACGGAGTATGAGTCTGTAGATTTGGGAGAAGATCAGAAACTGTTTATCCAATGAATTAAGACCAGGTCAGCCTGTAAGCCGCATTCTGTCCGGTGGGGAAAACCCACCTGGATGGACATCTATCTAGGCTGACGGTCTCCCGTCAGCTCAAGCGGTCTACCCGGAGATGATTGGGAAATGGGCGCTTCCCGCTTCATAAGAAGCTTCTCTCCTGCTTGACCTTGCGCCGCATGGGGGTTGCCTGGCCGGAAACATTACTGCTGCCGCCGGTGGTCTCTTACACCACCGTTTCACCCTTACCCTCCCAAGGGAGAGCGGTTTGCTTTCTGTGGCCCTGTTCCAAATGTTTACACATTTCTGGGCGTTACCCAGCATGCTGCCCAATGGTGTGCGGACTTTCCTCGGGTAGAAATTACCCGCGTCCATCCAGCCAACCTGGTCAAATTCAATTGAACATACATTATACGATTAATGTGTATGAAAAGTGTAGGATTGGGTAACTTATGTATGAATCAAGGAATTGGTTAGGAGCCTGATCTGGCCTAAGGTTTCCTGTGAAATTATCTTTGTTTGTTGTACTGACAGAAACCTTTTTATGGATATTTTATTAATTCAACTCATGATGCCGTTGAGAAATTGGATTAAACTCGTAAGAGAACTAATTCTCCAATATCATTGAAAAACTGAGAGAATGACTGGACAAAAAGCCAGGACGCAGGTAGAATAATTTTTCGTGTTAAACGAACAGTATTTTAGTAATTATATGGAAAGGTATTGGAGGTCAGACCTTGGCTAATATTAAATCGCAAATCAAACGAAATCGTCAGAACAAGAAGCGGCGAGATCTGAATCGTGTGTTTCGGGGCAGGGCTCGAACTGCGCTTAAGAAAGCCAGAATCGCTATTCAGAGTGGTAATGTAGATGAAGCGCTTGCAGCAACCCAGATCGCGACGAAGGCATTGGATAAAGCGGCTGCAAAAGGTGTTATGCACAAAAATAAAGCCGCTCGCCAAAAAAGCCGGTTGATGCAGCATTTTAACAATATGCAGTAAAGCAAAAACATGGTATTCCATGTTTTGATTCTGAATTGCAGCGGGAGCCTAATAAGCTCCCGCTTTATGCTTCTGGTGATTTGACACCATCTGGTTAAATAAGCCTCAGGGAAATCCTTGGCCGTTATTACCGGGAATACGAAAATAGATGATCATATATGAACCCTTGATTATTGCGTATAGCTTTATAGTCGGTTCTGAAAAACTGATCTGAGATTAAAATACGGTTTTGAAGTGTTATAATTGCCTGGCATGACATAAAAAAAAGAGTGAAAGTCTATGTTTGAACAAGAAAAACAGAACATTGAAACGAAAATAAAAACATATTTGATGTCAGAGGGGATTGAGGAAGCCGTGATTGAATTCCGTCAAATCCCTTTCAGCGGAGAATGGGGAATGGCCGTGCCCCTTTTCCCGATTGCGGCTGCAGAAGCACGTGCTGGAAAAAAGGTGGTCGTACCACAACGCGCACAGGAACTGGCAGAAGGCATAAAGGCTTTTTTAGGAGAATCCCCGGCTGGTTTATCACGAGTAGATGCAGTGAAAGGTTACCTCAACCTGTACTTTTCAACATCCACTTTTGCCGGTCGAGTCGTTGATACTGTATTAAACCAGGGTTGGGATTACGCCCAGAACCCGGACCGAAATGAAACCGTAATGGTGGAGTTTTCACAACCAAACACACATAAAGCCTTCCATGTGGGCCATTTGCGGAACGTGATCCTGGGAGGCAGTATTTGTCGGATTCTTGAATTTGCAGGCTATGACGTCATCCGTGCCAACTACCTGGGAGACATTGGTCTGCATGTGATTAAGTGGATGTGGAATTACCTGAAAAATCATCCAGGCGAGGTGCCAGGTGATGACCGAACCCATTGGATGACCCAAATCTATGCCGAGGCTGACCGTTTGTTCCAGGAACCTGAAAATGAAGCTGAAGTACGGCAGTTGTATGCACGCTGGAATCGCAGGGATCCGGAGATTGTGGCTTTGTGGGAAAAGACCCGGCAATGGTCGCTGGAAGGTTTTGAGCAGATTTATGCGCGATTGGATGAATCCTTCGACCGGATTTATTTTGAAAGTGAAGTTGAAGATTCTGGGACTGAGTTGGTTGGACAGTTAATCAACCAGGGGCTTGCACAAGATGAACGTCCGAATGGGCCAGTGTTCATCGATCTTGACGAAATTCTTGGGACCAAGGATGAGTACCGGGTTCTGGTTGTGCTCAGGTCCGATGGCTCATCGCTCTATGCCACCAAAGATTTACCCTTGGCCATCCAGAAATTTGAAGAATATGATCTGGATAAATCCGTTTATGTGATTGATGTCCGCCAATCGCTGTACTTAAAGCAAATCTTTAAAACACTCGAGATACTGGGGTATGAATGGGCAAGTCAGCTTTATCATCTGCCTTATGAGTTGGTCAATTTACCCGGGAATGTAACCATGTCTTCCAGGGAGGGGACTGTCGTCTTGTTTGAAGACCTGATCGATGAAGCAACAAGCCGGGCCAGGGCCATCGTTGAAGAGAAAAACCCGGAATTGTCTGCGGACGTAAAGGATGATATTGCCGAGGCGGTCGCCCTGGGTGCGCTGAAATACACACTGCTCTCCCGGGATAACACCAAGGTTGTTACCTTTGATTGGGATGCCGCTTTGGATTTTAATGGGCAGGCTGCTCCGTATATTCAATATGCGCATGTTCGGGCGGGCAGCATCCTGCGTAGAGCAGATCAAGCACTTCCCTCAAGCGCTGAATTTCCAGACGATCTGGAAAAAGCGGAATTGAACCTGATTGAGTTGATGACCCGATTACCTGTAGAGGTAAGCCGGGCGGCAGAAACATACCGCCCATTGATCATTGCCAACCTGTCTTACGACTTAGCCCGGGCATTTAATGATTTTTATAATACCTGCCAGGTTCTGAACGCTGATCCTGAAGTGCGTGCCTACCGATTACGATTGGTTGCTGCGGCACAGCAGGTAATTGCAACCAGTTTGAAATTACTGGGCATCAAAGCGCCCAGCATTATGTAATTATAATGATGAGCCAAACCAATTTGATAATAAAAGGAGATAAAGATCCAATGAGTAAAATTCGAACAATCATTATGGGCGCCGCAGGGCGTGATTTTCACAACTTTAACACATATTATCGTGAGAACGATCAATACGAAGTGGTTGCATTTACGGCAACTCAAATTCCGAATATTGATGACCGAAAATACCCGGCAATTTTAGCTGGCGAGCTGTACCCTTCTGGAATCCCGATCCTGCCAGAAGATCAACTTGAGTCATTGATCAAAAGTGAGAAGATTGACCAGGTTGTGTTTGCTTACAGTGATGTGCCGCATGAGTATGTGATGCACAAAGCCTGTTTAGTTAATGCGGCTGGGGCAGATTTTCGTTTACTGGGAACGGGTAAAACACAAATTAAATCTACAAAACCAGTTGTGGGTGTCTGTGCTGTGAGAACCGGTTCAGGTAAAAGCCAAACCACCCGACGAGTTTCGCTGGAATTGCGTGATATGGGTTATAAAGTGGCAGCCATTCGCCATCCAATGCCATATGGTGATCTTGTCAAGCAAAAGGTGCAACGGTTTGCAGATTATGATGATCTCGATAAATATGAGTGCTCGATTGAAGAACGTGAGGAATACGAACCCCATCTGGATAACGGCATCATTGTTTATGCTGGTGTGGATTACGAAGCCATCCTGCGGGAAGCTGAAAAAGAGGTTGATATCGTGCTGTGGGATGGTGGAAATAATGACTTTCCCTTCTATGTCACCGATCTCTTAATTGTGGTGGCCGATCCGCACCGCGTGGGTCATGAATTACGGTATTATCCCGGAGAGACAAACGTCAGGCTGGCAGATATCTTTGTGATTAATAAAGTGGATACTGCCAATTCAGAGGATGTGATTACCGTTCGTAACAACCTCTACTCGATTAACCCGACGGCCGTGGTGATTGAAGGAGCTTCACCGTTATTTGTCGATGATCCAGAAGCTATTCGCGGGAAACGCGTCCTGGTTGTGGAGGACGGTCCCACATTGACCCATGGTGATATGGCTTTTGGTGCGGGCTTTGTTGCTGCTCAACGGTTTGGTGCGGGTGAGATTGTTGACCCAAGACCCTTCGCAGTTAATTCGATCAAAGAGACTTATGAAAAGTATCCCGATACAGGTATGGTGTTGCCTGCCATGGGATACGGTGATAAGATGATGCGAGATTTGGAAGATACCATCAATGCGGCTGATGTTGACTTGGTGATCAGCGGCACGCCGATTGATCTAACCCGGATTGTAAAAATTAATAAACCCCTCCAACGTGTGAGATACGAACTGCAAGAAATTGGTGAGCCAACACTGAAAACCCTGTTGACCAAGAAATTCGGAAAATAATTTCCTTGATTTTGGGGGATCGGGGTCGTTTCTTTGGGACGACCCCGTTTTGTTTTTAATGCGGTAAGATTCAGTTTAATTAGATCAAGATGATATGAAAGTGGACGAGAATTCGCGATGTATTTTGACGAAGCAGAAATATTTGTTCAATCCGGCAAGGGTGGAGATGGAATGGTCCATTTTCATCGTGAGAAATACAGGCCGCGCGGCGGACCTGATGGTGGGGATGGTGGGCGCGGTGGAAGCGTGATCCTATCTGTCAACCCAAAAAAGAACACCCTATTTGATTTTCGCCACCGTTCTCGATATATTGCTAATGACGGTAATCCCGGTGGACCGAATAATATGAGTGGAAAATCTGCCAAGGATTTATATGTCGAGGTGCCTCCGGGGACCCTGGTCTATGACGTAAATACTGGTGATCTTATTGGCGACCTGGTTGAAGATGGACAGGAATTGTTGGTCGCTAAGGGAGGTCGCGGCGGACGCGGGAATCAACATTTTGCCACAAGCCGTAACCAAACACCACGTATGGCAGAACGGGGTGAACCGGAGGAATCACGAAAGCTGCGCCTTGAATTAAAGCTGATTGCTGATGTTGGTATTGTGGGGGTGCCGAATGCAGGTAAGTCCAGTTTGCTGGCAGTTGTCTCGAACGCCAAACCGAAGATCGCGAATTACCCCTTTACGACATTGACTCCCAACCTGGGGGTTGCCAAGTTAGATATCAATGAAATATTGGTTCTGGCAGATATCCCAGGATTAATTGAAGGTGCACATGAGGGTGTTGGTTTGGGTTTTACTTTTTTAAGGCACATTCAGCGAACAAAAGTTTTGATCCATATGCTGGATGGGCTTTCAGAAGACCCAATATCTGATTTCTCACAAATTAACAGTGAAATGGCATTGTTTGACGAGAAGATTACCGAAAAACCACAGATTGTTGCCTTCAACAAGATGGATCTGCCAGATGTTCGCGAACGTTGGCCTGATATAGAGAAAAAATTGGTGGATTTGGGATATGAAGTTATTCCTGTGTCAACGGTCTCGCGTGAGAATATCACAAAACTGATGTGGCGAGCTGTTGAGCTGCTCAAAACAGCCCCTGAGCCAGAGCCTGTTGAAGCGATGCCGGTTTACCGTGCAGCAGAAGATCCGAAATCATTCAACCTCAAGAGAACAGATGATGGTTGGATTGTCAGCGGCGAAGCGATTGAGAGGGCGGCTGCCATGACTTATTGGGAACACCATGAGTCCGTCAGGCGCTTCCAACGCATCATGGAAAG
>SLIC01000029.1 GCA_007135845.1 Candidatus Brevefilum sp. | reverse complement strand
TTAAGAATGTATTTTGAAGACTATGAGGCCAAAGGAGGAAGTAATCTAGTACGAATCGAGCACCGATCAGTTGCCATTGGTTACTTAGGATGGAGTGAAAAACATGAAATCGCAGTTTTTCGAGTCTTACCTGGATTGGATAACCTTTTTGAGTTATCCGATACGGTTGAATTAAAATTTCCTCATCCTGACCAAAAGGTGCTTCAGGAAACAAGCAGACCTTATGACTACGCCATATGGTTTATTCTCCCCAGAGGCAGAATCGAATTTAATTATCACTGGATACCGGCGAACTCTGTCCCCGTACCTCCGCAAACTGATCCCCCTTTACCCCCTCCCCCATCTGATGATGGCGGGTTATGGGCGGTGGTCATCGGGGGCATGGCAATCATGGGTGTTGCTGCGGCCGGGATTGTTACAATTGGGCTGATAGCGGGGGCAGCGGCTATAGCTATCAAGGTGCTGGGTGGTAGCGGTGGTGTAGCAACATCTGGTGGGTTGATTCCTGGTGTTTCAGGACGTGCGCCTTCACAACACGCTCCCCCGGGACAAAAACTGCCTGACAATTTCATTCAAAGCTCCGAGTTTGGTGGACCGGCAGATAACCCCCATACAACCTATCAGCCGCAAGAGGATGGATGCAGACCCTATTAAGAATCAAGCTGTCATTTTAAGGAGGTAGCAATCGCATGAAATCCTTTGGACTTCCCAAATACATGGTAAATACCATAAATCTAGGTTTATTTGTCACCGACAGAATCTTCTTCCATAAGGGTCTCGGACCAGCTGTTGATATGACGATCAGTTACAATTCCCTGCCAAATGCAGCAGGGATGTTTGGTAATAAATGGATCTTTAAGTACGAGAGTTTGATCGCCGAGGACAAAGGGAGCGTCAATGTCATCAAAGCATCCGGCCAGGAGATCTCGTTTGAAACACCCGAATCAGGCACCTGGCCAAGGGAGGCGCACGCACCCGGTGGCTGCTACGATCGGTTGCATGATCATGGCAATTACTGGCTTTTTTACAGTAAAGACAGCCAGCTTCAATTTCGATATGAAAAAGAGTCCCTTAACGGTATTTGCAGGCTAGCGGCCATCATTGACCGAAATGGAAATGCCTTAAAAATAGAACATGGATCGGAAGGTAAGATCGCCAAAATAACTGATGCTGTTGGCAGGGGGATCGAATTTAAATATCACGATCGGGGTTTTTGCAGGTCCTTTACCCTCCAGGATGGTAGAACAGCGCTTTTTGATTATGATCACTTCGGTAATTTAATAAAGACCACGGATCTGGCTGGCATCCTCACACAATATCAGTACGATTCGGAAGGCTACCTGATAAAAATGTCTGTAGGTCGGAAAAGCCGTACCACGCATTTTTCTTACCAAAACCGGGGGAATTTTAATACAATAGCTGCAGTTATGAACCCTCTGGGTCAGAGAAAAACTTATGAGTTAACCTCGCTTGACCCCAGGATCGTCAAAGTGACTTTTCCGGAAGGTAACACAACCCTGTACCAGAGCAAGAACGGTCAAACGGAAAGAATCACCGATGCACTGGGAGATTTTTCTTCGACGCAATATGATAATGGTAAGCCTGTGCTTTATCGCGACAAGCGAGGGAATGAAACGACATACGATTATGACACCCGGGGCAACTTGATCAGGGTCAAGTACCCGCAAGACCGGCTGTACCAATTCGTTTATGATCAGGAAGATCACCTCATCAAAGAAATAGACCCATTATCACAGGTGATAACTTACACTTACGATAATAAAGGCAATCTGGTCAAGATCATCTACCCTTCCCAGAGGACGTTGATTTATAATTTTAACGAGAGAGGGCAACCATTTGAAATTCTTGACTCGGGGAATAGAAAAGTTTCGTTAACCTATGATCATTACGGGAACCTGGTCGGGACAGAAAATAATGAGGGTGTCAAGGTGTCACATGCTTATGATGAATTTGGCTACCGGATCATTGCGATGGCGAATAACGAGGATAATACTTACCGGTATGCTTATGATGCCAATGACCGGGTGACATCTTTTACGAATCCCGATGGTAGTTTAGTCAAGATGGCGTATGACTGCTGCTCGGGAATACAAACCATGGATGAAATTGGCAACAAAATATCCTTTGAAAGAGATTCGTTATCGAACGTTACCTGTCTAATTGATGAAATGGGTTCTGATACACAGTATATTTATAACGAAAACAACTGGCTGACAAAGATTGTCGACCCAATAAACAGGGTTATTTCTTTTTCGCATAATCCAATTGGTCTTGTCACGATGACAGAAGACTATCTGGGCAACAAGCATTGTTTTGAGTATGACGAAGAGGGGAACCTGATTTCTTTTACCGATCCCCATGAGAAGAAAATCCAATATGAGTATAACAGTAATAATGAGGTGATAAGGATCACCAATTTCATGGGCACATCCATTCGCTGCCACCGTGATAAAGTCGGCAGGGCGGCAGCTTTTGTCAATGCCAGAGGGAACCAGATCAGCTTCAGCTATGATACAGAAGGCCGGATCATCGAAAAGAAATTTGATCAAAACGTCATGGCTGTACGCAGCTTTGATGATGTTAATCACACCGAAACAATTGAAGATGAGCGTGGCGTCACCCGTACCCGTTACAATCATAACCTTTTGCCAACTGAAGTTGTTTATCCCAACAAGACCCGGGCTGCTTTCTCTTATGATACCTTAGCAAACATTCAAAAAATGACCTACGGTGATGACCTCACAGTTGAGTACACATATGATAATCGCGATCGATTGACGGGCATTCAGTGGGATGAGCAATCAATCCGTCTATCCTATGACGCAGCCAGTAGTTTGCTCAATGAAAGCAGGTCCAATGGCACCGAAACGGATTATCTGGTCAATGCTAAGCGTATGATCATGGCACTGAACCACAGAAAGCAGGGTGAAATATTTGCCGGTGTTTTGGTCGAAAGGGATTTGGTTGACCGGATCAAAAAAGCAGACATCATACACCCCCTTGCCCTGCCTGAAGCTCTACCATCCTATCGACGCGCTATTGAAATGAATTATGCCGGCAAAACCGTTTCGGTCGATGGGAATAATTATGTATTTGATCCAGATGGCAACCTGACCTCCGGGAGGAATTGGGAGGCCGTTTATGATTTTGAGAACAGGCCAATTGAAATATCTTATAACGGGTGGAAAAAACGGTATGGATATGATTATTATGGTTACAGATCTACAGAAGAAATCGAGAATAACCGGATAGATTTTCATTTTGACCCCTGGGGCAGGCTTCTGTATGAGACAGATATGAAGGGGAACATCCTTGCTTCCTACATCTATGGTGGCAAACGATTGTTGGCGAAGATCGATCGTAAGAAAAGTGTGTATTTCTACCATTTTGATGCCATGGGGAATACATTCGCAATCACAGGTGGGGCTGGGGACGTCGTTAATGCCTACGATTATGATCCCTACGGACAAATTCGCACAAGTTTGGGGGAAACGGTCAATAATCGCTTTACCTTTGGGGGTTCCTATGGAGTTATAGACGAAGGCCAGGGGCTTTATGCTTACAAGCGAAGGTATTACCATTCGGCATTGGGGATGTTTATCCAAAAGGACCCGATCGGGCTTGCGGGGGGAGGTAAAGATTATGCCTTTGCTGCTGGGAACCCGTTGCTATATATTGATCTGGAAGGAACCTTTGTCTCAGTTTTGACAATACTAACCATTATCAGTGTTGGATTTGGTGTAGGAACGGCATATTACTTGGGAACAAAGGCTGATGCCGCGATGGAACAAGGAATTGAAGCAGCAAAAATCAGATCACACTATATTAAAAATATTAATGAACTTTCAAAAAGGCAAAATGAAAATGATATCATTAACAGGATACTTAATTTGGATAAAGAAAACATTGAAAGTTTTGGAATTGCGGTCAAGTCAGCTGGTGAGGCAGCTAAAGAAATAGGAAAAACTTTATTTGACAATTATACTCCCCCCGTTATAGGTGTCGCCCGAACTGCTGCTGAAGAGGCGCTTGATCATTCAGGTGATATTGCTGATGAGAGATCCCCCAGTCAAACCGCTCCAGGACAATCGACACCTAGTAGAATGGACCCTGGAAGAGATCCTTGTGGGCCACCTGGTCGGGTCAACCTGCCCGAGAAACTAGATTGGGATAGTATCTCTAACCATGATTAGACAATGATTTTTTCGTTAATAATAGGCTGAGGAGAAGGATATGACAAAGAAACATCGATATTCTATCCAGTATCAATACGACTCATTAGATCGTTTAACCGTTGCTGTTGTCGATAAAAAGGAAACTTATCAATATAATTATGATCAGACGGGCAGCTTGAAATTAATTAATTATAGTACTTATGCAACAGCTGGCATTGAAGGCACACCGTTACCATCACCAGATAATGCGAGCAGGGATAAGAACAACTTGCCGCGCTGGTTCATTTCAAGGGGTAACCAGCGGTATGGTCCCTATTCATGGAATGATCTGGTTAGTTTTGTTCCTCAAAAACGTTTACTAAAAGAAGATCTTGTTTGGTGTGAAGATTGGGAGTCTTGGGTGCTTGCAGAAACAATCAATGGGTTGTTTTGACATATATCCTAAATTTTGGAGGCTGAATGTATAGACATAATGAACCACCACCCCCACCTGTCCCTCCCCAACAATCAAACACGGTGGCATTGATCAGCCTGATTGCAGGTATCTCAAGTGTGGCCCTGCTACTGCTGTCGATCTGCACCTGGTGCTTGGGGGTGATTCCTTTGCTGATCGGCATAGGGGCTGCCGTATTAGGCGTGATCAGCAAGCGGCAGATCGATCAATCCCAGGGTTTGCAGACAGGCAGGAAAATGGCTGTTGCGGGGATAGTTTTGGGCGTGGTGGGGGCGGTTTTATCCCTGGTGTTTATGCTGATTGGTTTACTTGTGGTTGGATTTGCAGGTTTTATGGACTTCTTATAAAATCCAGTTAGAAGATTGGTTTTGTAAACGTTCTAATTGACTTGGCATGATCACTGTAAGGCCGAACAAGCCATTAGGTTGATAAGGTACGATCAGCGCCTGATTCTTAAAATAGAAGGCAGAGAGCAGCGTGGAATGGCGCTGACCCGATAGGGCTGGTTGTGGATGATGGCCTCGGCTGCCAGGATGCCGCTGTGAATGGCGGCGCCGATGCCCTCGCCCATATCCCTGGTGGCCAGACCCAGGGCATCCCCGACCAGGAAGGCGTTTCCCCGCTGTAACTTGGGAGACTTGCCTCGCAGGCGGTAGCTGTATCCCAGGGGCTGGAACGTGTGCCCGGTCACCAACCTTTCCCGGTCTAACTTTTCAACCAGCCGTGACCAATGCTGGTTCAGCGTTTGACCTTTAGCCTTTAACCTGGCCGCGCTCCCACCGATGCCGACATTGAGGATACCGTCGGTTTTGGGGACAAACCAGGCATAGCCGGGGAGGCCGTCTTCAAAGAACCACAGACGGCAGCGGGGATCTTGATAAGAATAGGAGAATTCCTCTTCCCGGGTGATGATCAGGCCGGATTTTGAGCTTAGATCATCTCCAGTGAAAAGGCTGCGTCGCACCGGGCAGTGGGTGCCGCCCGCACCTATGATAAACCTGGCGTAAAAGCGATCATCCACCAGGTAACCCCCTTGCACTTGCCTGACCTGCTGTGCCTGGTGTTGAAGTAAGTCAGCACCTGACCGCTCCAGCAGCCAGGCATCAAATTCAACCCGGCGGATGGCATACTGCCGGGTGGGTAATGTGAACTTCACACCACGTAGAGAGATGTTGAAGGATGTGAAAGTCGTCAGGCTGTGGGGATAATCCTCAGGCTGGGTTTCCAGTAAGTGGAACACCTCGGGCGTGACCCAGCCGGCGCAGGGTTTTGGGCGCGGGAAAGCGGCCTTATCTAACACCAGATAGGGGATGTGATGGCGTTGCAATTGCCAAGCGCAGGCTGCCCCGGCGGGTCCCCCGCCAACAATTAAGACTTGTGTTTCAATCATACTCAACGCCTAGGATTTGCGGCAGTCCGGTTGCGGGGTGCCTTCACGGGTGAAGACGATCTGCCAAAGCTGCTGCGTCCGGGAACGGAAACCACCGGCACTGCTGAGCAAGTAGTAATCCCACATGCGGCGAAAGCGTCCGCCGTATTTGTCTTTGAGCCCAGGCCAGGCGCAGGTGAAATTGGCATGCCAGGTCATTAATGTGCGGTCATAATGGGGGCCGATGTTGTGCCAGTCCTCCATCACAAACAGCCCTTCCATGGCATTGCCCAATTGGGCGATGGAGGGCAGCATACCGTTGGGAAAGATGTATTTGTCTGACCAGGGGTCAGCGGTGGTGCGGCTGATATTGGTCCCGATGGTGTGCACGAAGGCGATCCCGCCCGGCTTAAGGCAGCGGTCCACCACTTCCATGTAAGTGCGGTAATTCTTATACCCAACATGCTCCATCACACCGATCGAGATGACGGCATCGAAGGTACCCTTTACCTGGCGGTAATCCTGAAGGCGGAGATCAACCGGCAGGTCCTTACACAGCTCGCGTCCCAGTGTAACCTGTTCATTGGAGATGTTGACACCCACAACATGGGCACCGTATTTCTCAGCGGCATACTTAGCGAAGGTGCCCCAGCCGCAGCCCATTTCCAGGATGGTCATACCGTCATGGACGCCAATTTTCCGGCAGACCAGGTCTAGTTTGGCTTCCTGGGCGTCATCGAGGTTGTCCGCATCCTTCCAATAGGCGCAGGTATAGTTGAGGCGTTTATCGAGCATGGCACGGTAGAGGTCATTGCCAAGGTCATAATGCTGGTGTGCCACCTGGGGTGATCGTGCGAGGGATTGACGGTTGAAGAGTTTGGCACGCAGCGTATGCCAGGCCAGGTGGAGGTTCTTTTCCACTTTTTCACGCAGGTTTGCCCGCAGGACCCGGTCGATAAAGGCGTCGATAGATTCACAATCCCACCAGCCATCCATATAGGCTTCGCCCAAGCCCAGTGAACCATCCCGCAGGATCCGCTCGTAAAATCGGTCATCATGCACCTGGATATCCCAGGGGCGATCACCGTTGATGGCAATGTCAGCCGTTTCAAGTAATTCGCGTACGATATTCTTGGATTTTTCCATCGGTGTCCCTTCCAAACGTGACTATTACACTTATTACAACACAAATGGCAACCAATGGTATCGGTTAATCTTAATTATAATTCATGTAATCATATGAAAACAACCGCTTCTCGTTAACCATAAGCGAATTATTGATAAATATCCGGTTTTACTTGCCTAAAGTCTGCTAATAATTTATAATTATTCTAAACAAGGAATTATTAAATTTAGGCAATGAACACATGAAATCCCCAGAAGCACTGATCAACCTTTATCGCCGGAAAGGTATGCGGATTACGCCTCAGCGGCGTATGATCTTTGAACTCCTGTCTGACGATGAGTCTCACCTCACGGTCGATCGTCTCTATCATCAGTTGAAAGAAAGAATGCCAGATGTATCCTTAGCGACTGTCTACAATACCATCCATGAGCTGGTTGCATTGGGTGAGATTCACAACATTGAAGGCCGGCATGTGGGCGGTATCCGCTATGATACGATCGCAGAACCCCATCATCACCTGTATTGTACACAGTGCCATAAACTGACAGATGTTCCACTGGGGATAGAGCCGAGCAAGCTCATCCCGCAGGATACCGCAGGTTATCAGATTAAACGGGCTCAAATCACTTTTTATGGGCTGTGCAAGGAATGCCAGAATGGTAGCTCCAATGCATGAGCCTTTTTTATGTCAAAACATATCAGAAATGGTCTTATACCAAGACAAAGTGTTTAGTTACCAACCAACCCTATACTTATAATCGAAAGGAAAATTGAAATGGCTAAAGTCACACGACAAGTTGTTGAAAAATCTGGTATTGATGTGGATGAATTACTGGATTTGCTGATTAAAAATGCAGCAGCTGAATTGACCACCTTCTATTACTACACGATCCTGAGGGCAAACTTGATCGGTCTGGAAGGTGAAGGGATCAAAGAGATTGCGGAAACCGCCCGCATTGAGGATCGCAACCACTTTGAGGCCCTGGTCCCCCGAATTTACGAGTTAGGCGGAAAGCTGCCTGATGACATGAAAGAATTCCATGATATCTCCGCCTGCCCACCTGCCAGGCTGCCTGAAGACATCAGTGATGTCAATGAAATCTTGAAGGTGCTGGTTGAAGCTGAGCGCTGCGCTGTGCGGGGCTACACCCACATCTGCAATATGACCGCTGG
>SLIC01000225.1 GCA_007135845.1 Candidatus Brevefilum sp. | reverse complement strand
TTCGGAAAACGACTCATAAAATTCTCGGATAACAGCCACCCACTGGGCATCACCGGATGCGATCATATCAAGCTGATCTTCTAGTCGTGAAGTGAAGCCAATGTCTACCACATTGGGGAAAAACTCGACCACGAGGTCATTCACCAGGAAGCCTGTCTCTGTTGGTATCAGCCGTTTATCTTCTCGAAGAACATAACCACGGTTTTGAATAGTTGTTAGGATCGGCGCATAGGTTGATGGTCTGCCTATGCCATTTTCTTCTAACACTTGAACCAGGGAGGCTTCAGTAAACCGCGGTGGCGGCTGGGTGAAATGCTGCTCAGGATAGAGTTCCACAAGTTCCTGGCGCTGATTCTGCTCGATATCATCAACAGGGATGCGATCGCTGTCTGCTTCGTCCTCTTCAGCCTGATCTTCATCTTTACCCTCTTCATAGATGTAAAGAAAGCCAGGAAATTCCAATTGGCTACCCGATGCCCGTAAGAGGTATTGATCTCCTCCATCCTTTTTATCGTCTGCATCACATCTCCCAATGATTTCCACTGCCAGGGTTTTATAGATTGCAGGTGTCATCTGAGAGGCAATAAAGCGCTGCCAGATCAATTGGTAAAGCTTGAACTGATCTCTTGTCAGGAACTGCTTGATTGATTTAGGCAATCGCTCGATGGATGTAGGACGAATAGCTTCATGCGCTTCTTGCGCCGATTGTGAGCGTGTTTTATAAACAGGTGGTTTTTCTGGCAGGTATTCATCACCGTAATGGTTTTTAATGTACCCGCGCACTTCCTGCAGTGCGACGGCAGAAATATTGGTCGAATCCGTACGCATGTAGGTGATTAAACCGGATGTACCCTCTCCATCGAGTTCGATACCCTCGTAAAGCTGTTGAGCAACGGCCATCGTTTTCCGTGCTGAAAAACCCAACTTTCGTGAGGCGTCCTGCTGTAAAGTACTGGTGATAAATGGTGCCGATGGATTACGTCGTCGCTTACCGTGTTTAATCGAATCTACTGTGTAGTTCGCCTGACGCATATTCTCCAGGATGGGCTCTACATCAGATTCACTTCCCAATTGCGGCTCTTGACCATTGATCTTTGAAAGTTTGGCAATATAGGGAACCTGCCCGCCTTCTGGCAGTAATTCCGCTTCAATAGACCAGTATTCAACCGGTTCAAATGCTTCAATCTCTCGTTCACGTTCAACGATCAACCGCAAGGCAACCGATTGCACTCGTCCAGCTGAAAGCCGGCTGCGAACCTTCCGCCAGAGGATCGGGCTGATACCGTACCCAACCAGGCGATCAAGAATCCTGCGCGTTTGCTGCGCATCCACCAAGTCCATATCAATACCCCTGGGATTGGCAAAGGCATGTTGAACCGCATCATCTGTAATTTCGTGAAAAACAACCCGGTTGGTGCGGTTACCATCAATTTCTGCGGCTTCCATCAAATGCCATGCGATTGCCTCACCCTCTCGATCGGGGTCGGTTGCCAGATAAATTGCCTCTGACTTCTTAGCCAATTTTGTTAATTCTTTGACAACATCGCGCTTTTCATTCGGCACACGGTATTGGGGTTCAAAATCATTGTCCACATCAACCGATAATTTCGACCGTAATAGGTCACGCACATGCCCCACCGAAGCACGTACCGTATAACCCTTACCCAGGAAGCGGCTGACCGTTTTTGCTTTTGCTGGTGATTCAACAATCACCAGGTTGCCCTTACGTGCCACCTGCTTCTTGCGTTTGATTTCTGGTTTCGGCAGGCCCTCATGCGCCTCAGTCTTCCCCATTCGGTAAACCTTTGTGCCACAATGAGAACAAAAACCCTTTGTCACAGGCGCACCGGCTGCATTAAAATCTGCCACAGGGTCTTTGATTGATCTTTTTTCTCGACACTTAACACAATATGCTTTCAACTTCATCTACTCCTACAAATAATCCTTGCGACCTTGCTGCTTCAAATAATCGACAACATCACGTACCCGTTGAGCATGTTTTCGGTCGCAAACGAGTATCGCGTCACCAGAATCAATGATGATAAGGTCTTCAACACCAATTGTCACAATCAGGTGTTCTGGTGAATCACCACAAATGAGTGTACCTTGTGTGTCAAATGTGATTGGATCGCCCCGCAAAATAATGTTACCAGACTCATCACCATCAACAGAATCGAACAACGAGCTCCAACTACCCACATCATTCCAACCCAAATCAACAGAAGGGATAACCACAACCTGTTGTGCCTTTTCCATGATGCCGTAATCAATGGTCTGCGGCTCAATCAACGGCCAAATATTTACCAGCGTATCCATTTTGGCATCATCCAGCCAGGCATCCGAAATCGATTCCAGCTTTTTGTGTAGATCGGGCATTTGGCGTTCAATTTCACCCATCACAACATCTACTCGCCAAATGAACATACCCGAATTCCACACATGTTGACCATCTGCAACCATCGCCTCAGCTTGAGCTTTCTGAGGTTTCTCCTTAAACCTGATTACGCCAAAAGCATCCAGACCTTCATAGTTACCATATGGTTCGCCCTGTTGAATATAACCATAACCAGTCGCTGGAAAGGTTGGTGTAATCCCAAGCGTAACTAAAACTTCCTCTTGCGCAACGGCATGGGCAGCTCGTAATAATTGCCTCAGATGTGCATCATTTTTAATCAGGTGGTCGGCAGTCAGGATGGCCATGGTGGCATTTGGGACCTTGTGTTTTAACGCCACACCTGCCAAGCCCACAACCGATGCAGTCCCACGGGGTAAAGGTTCAATTATGAAATTATCCAACGGGATCTCAGGGCATTCTCCATGCAGCATATCGACCTGATCAGCAATGGTGACAACCATTATCCTCTCGTGGGGAAACAAACTTTCTAAACGATCAACGGCATATTGAAATAGGGTCCGGTCACCTGCAATCCGTAAAGACTGCTTGGGTTGGTCCTTACGAGAAAGCGGCCAAAGCCTTGTGCCGCTGCCGCCTGCCATGATCACCGCGTAAAAATTTTCATACATCTTTCAACACCTCTTTTCCTGTTCATCTCCCAGAGAGTGCTACGTAGCGCATCCCGCCAACGTGCTGTACCATACCTTTCAACTCCATCATTGTCAACGCAGCAGAAACCTTTTCAACAGGTATGCCCGACTCGTGGCAAATCTCATCTACATGGATAGGTTCATAACCCATCACCTGTAAGATCCTCGCTTCGGTCGTATCCGCAGGCAATGATTGCCGGGCATCTTTATAATCCTCTACCTGGCTGAGGTCAAGTACATCCAGAACATCCTGAGGTGAGACCATTGCATAAGCCCCTTTCTGGATCAACCGGTTCGTTCCCCGGCTTGCCGGGGAAAAAACATTCCCGGGAACCGCAAACACATCCCGTCCCTGCTCAACAGCGAAGTCGGCCGTAATTAACGCCCCGCTGCGCTCGCCAGCTTCAACTACGATCGTCGCTAATGAAAGCCCCGATATGATCCGGTTCCTTGGTGGGAAATTGATCCCTTCTGGTTGGGTACCCAGAGGGTAATCGCTGATGATCGCCCCATTTTCTTCAATCGCTTCAGCCAGCTTACGATGCTCAGGTGGATAGATAACATCCACACCAGAACCCAATACTGCGATCGTCCTCCCGCCGGCTTGTATTGCATGTTGATGTGCCAAAGCGTCCACACCACGCGCCAAACCGCTGACAATTGTCAGACCATGGCCAGCAAGGAAGGTGCTTGTATCTCGGGTGACCTGTTGTCCGTAGGCTGTGACCATTCGTGTACCCACCATTGCCACAGCAAAATCATCTGCAGGGGTAAGGGTGCCGTTGACATAAATAACGGGAGGAGCCTGATCAATCTCTTTCAATAACCTCGGATATTGCTCATCTAACAGGGTTAAAACTGTTGTATTAGTCGAAAGGATCGATTCATACATCTGGTCAAGATTTATCTCATTTCTCAATGAAAAAAAGTTCTTCAAAACCCGACCAGGTAAACCAATCTCTTGGAATGCTTCGGTTGGTGCATGCCATGCAATTGAAAGATCTCCGAAGTAGCTTTGGATTTGTTGAAACCTGACTGCGCCAATCCCTTTAACCAGGTTGAAACCAATCCAATACTTTCTTTGATCCACCATCAACGATTCCCACCATACCATTCGAAGGGTTCAACAAGAATTTTTCCATTTTCAATATCAACGTCAATGATAAATTCTTCAACCACGGGGATTAAAACCTCTTTACCAGCCTGATCCCTCACAAGGAAAACATCATTGGCTCCCGTTTCGAGAATCTCTTCCAACACACCGATAATTTCCCCACTGGTAAAGACAACTTCCAAACCTAACAAATCATGAAAATAAAATTCATCATCCGTTAATGTCGGCAATTCATCTGCTTTGATATATACCAGTTCATTTGTCAAAACAGACACATTGGTGCGATCATCGATTCCGAAGAATTTTAACAGGAGAAGATCTTGTTTCCAGCGCGATTTTTCGATCGTTAAAACCTGGTGTTCTTCCCCAACATACACAATTGATTCGGGTTCCAATAATTCCAACATCCGCGTCTGGACTTCCAGCGCGATTTCGCCCTGTACGCCATGAGCACGTCTTAGTTTGCCTAAGACAAGAAAGGCAGGCTCGTGAACAAGTTCCGAGCCTGCATCACTGTGATTATTGAGAGGCATTTTTATTATGGTTTGGTTATCGCTGATCAACGATATCTAAGTTGACGCGGCTCCCTTCACGTGCTGCAGCAACTTTGAGCAGGGTTCGGATGGCATTTGCCACCTGTCCACCCTTTCCGATCACACGCCCCATATCCTCTTTTGATACATTCAATTCCAGATGAATGGTATTGCCGCGTTGATATTGATCGACTTTGACTTCCTCTGGTTCATCAACCAGTGATTTTGCAACAAACTCAACCAATCCTTGCAGGTTATCATCCTTCATATCTGCCTCAGTACTTTCTCAGATAATAAATTTGGTATTACGGGTTCGTGCGTGGGTCAGTTACCCGGGTTTTGTAAACTTGTTCAGCTTCTTCAACAAGCGCATCAACATCTTCACCTGCTTTAAAGCGCTCATACCGCGCCCACAGGTCTGTTTGCCTAAACAGGCCATCGACTGCTTCAGTTGGTTGTGCACCGACGCTCAGCCAATAGAAAACTCTGTCATCCTTCAACACAATCGTTGAAGGCTCTGTACGGGGGTTATAGTGTCCAACATTTTCAATAAAGCGACCATCACGTGGGCTTTCTTTATCAGCCACCACAACCCGGTAACTTGCTTGATTCCGGGCACCAACCCGGCGTAATCGAATACGTACCATCGAAATTTTGCTCCTCTTTTAATAATTTTGTTGTTTTTATACCCTAACGGGTAAATGTCAGCCTGATTCTTTTGAAAGGCTCGAGGGGTCGTTGAAGGAAACGCACACCTTTCTTATCCTCTGGCTATCCCATCAAACGGCCAAGTCCTTTGCCGCCCGATTTCTGTAAGGTTTTGATCAGCCGTTGGGTCTCTCGGAAACGCTTCATAACCTGGTTTACTACCTGCACATCCAATCCTGACCCAAACGCAATTCTGCGCCTGCGGCTGGCATTCAATATCTTAGGGTTGCGGCGTTCCTCAATCGTCATCGAGTTGATCACCGCTTCAATTTGCTTAAGCTGATCTTCAGCGTCCCGGGGATCGACCTGTCGTGCTACCTGGCCCATTTGACCAGGCATCATCTCCAGGATCTGCGATAAGGGTCCCATCTTGCGCATCTGTTTTAATTGCTTGGCGAAATCTTCTAAAGAGAACTCGCCGCGCATCAGCTTTTCAGCCTGCTTTTCTGCTTCCTGGTCATCAAAGGCGGTTTCAGCTTTCTCGATCAAGCCTAACATATCGCCCATACCCAGGATCCTGGAAGCCAACCTCTGAGGATTATACTCCTCAATCGCTTCTATGGACTCGCCAACACCCAGGAACTTGATCGGGACACCCGTCACCTCCCTGATCGAGATCGCGGCACCACCGCGAGCATCACCATCAATTTTGGTCATAAACAGCCCAGAGATGGGCAGCACTTGCCGGAAACCCTGTGCCACATTTAATGCTTCCTGACCAATCATCGCGTCCACAACCAGTAAGGTTTCATTTACCGGGATATTCTTTTCGATTGCGCTCAATTCGTCCATTAATGCCTGGTCCATTTGAGATCGACCAGCGGTGTCTAATATCACGACACCCGTGCCGCCTTTGCGCGCTGTTTGATACGCTTCGGCTGCCAGTTTAGGAGGAGCAGTATCAGGCTGATAATAAACCGGTACATCAATCCGCTCTCCCAGGGTTTGCAATTGGGTGACGGCGGCAGGACGATAAGGGTCAGCTGCAACCATCATCACGCGCTCGCCCTGTCCACGCAACCGCTTGGCGAGTTTTGCAGCAGCAGTCGTCTTTCCTGATCCCTGTAAACCAACCAGCATAATCACATGTGGACGTTCGCCTTTAAGGTTCAACGAACTCGGTTCGCCCAGTGTTGCAATCAGTTCATCATTGACGATTTTAATCACCTGCTGAGCAGGATTGAGGGCTTTAGAAATATCATGGCCAACCGCCCGAGCCTTAACACGTTGGGTCAACTGCTTTACCACGCTGTAATGAACATCGGCTTCAAGTAATGCCATGCGCACTTCGCGTGTCACGTCTTCGACATCCGCTTCAGATAGGCGGCCGTGCCGACGCAGGTTTTCAAAAATGCCCGTCAGGCGCTCTGTCAGGTTTTCAAACACAATTAATCGTCAATTCATCTCTTTTAGAATATTTTCAAGCAGTGATTTTAGCGTGTATCCACCCTGAGGTCAAGGGGAAGATCCATTTTGCTTCATTATATACAATTGTGGTAAATTTTAAGCCAATTTTGAAAAAGAAAACCGCGACGTTTTGCACCGCTTAGTGTTAAGTATGGTAATGTGTTCATTGTATTCATTATTTATATAAATCAAGAAAGGATATCTTATGTCAAAAGTAGCAGTCGTAACTGATTCAACCGCTTATTTACCTGACGAGCTGGTCTCTCAATACGGGATCACCGTGATCCCCCTGGTCGTTATCTGGGGAGAGGAAACCCTCAAGGATAACGTCGATATTAGCTCAGACGCATTTTATAAGCGCCTTCCCACAGCAGAGGTGATGCCTTCAACATCCCAACCAAGCATCCAGGCTTTCGCCGATGCTTTTAAGCAATTGAATGATGAGGGTTATGACATTCTGACAGTCGTCATTTCTTCAGCCCTCTCCGGCACCTTAGACTCTGCCATCCAGGCCAAGAAGATGATCCCCGATGCCAATATCACTTTGATTGACTCTCAAACCTCTTCTCTGCCTTTGGCTTACATGGCACTTGCCGCTGCCCGGGCAGCCAAGCGGGGTGCCTCATTGGAAGAATGTGCCAAGGTTGCGGAGACTGTCCGTGAACATTCTCAGGTCTTTTTCGCTGTGGATACGCTGGAATTTCTCCACCGTGGCGGTCGGATTGGGGGAGCTTCCCGTTTCCTGGGTACTGCACTGGGACTGAAGCCCATTCTCTATCTTAAAGAGGGTAAAGTTGAGGCTCTCGAAAAAGTGCGTACATCTAAAAAAGCCCAAGCCCGCCTACTTGATATTATTGGAGAAGGCGTTGAAGGAAAATCACCGATTAATTTCATCGGCGTCGTCCATGCTGCCTCTGAAGAAAATGCCAACAAAATCCTGGAATTGGTCAAGGAACGATTTAATCCAGAGGAGCTGATGGTTTCGAACCTGAGCCCGGTCATCGGGACACACATTGGCCCCGGCGCCGTTGGTATTGGCTATGTTGCCGGCGTCGATCCGGAATTACTTAAGGACTGACCCGATTACCCCAATTCAGAAATTTCTTTAATAAAAAAAGGTTGCTAATTTATGGCAGCCTTTTTTCATATGTCATAAGCAGCCAAAGACAATAATCCATCTTCAGCCCAATAAATTCATTTTTCAGATAAAATATTAACCGTACCGCTTGCCAGACTCTCACCAGCCAAAGGATGGAATCATGTCATTAATAAAAGAAATCGGTCTCCAAATCCCTCAAGTTCTCCTACCAAAATCGTCAATTGATCTGCATATATGGGCAGTCATAGCCTGTGACCAGTTCACATCACAACCTGAATACTGGCAAGAAGTGGCTCAAATCGTGGGTGATGCTCCATCTACTTACCACATGATCCTTCCGGAAGTTTTTCTGGAAACACCAGAAGAAGAACAACTAATTCAATCCACCCATACAGTCATGAAAGACTATCTTCAATCCGGGATTTTCACACCGTTTGATGGTTTCATCTATGTCCTCAGGACAGTTGGTGAACACACAC
>SLIC01000211.1 GCA_007135845.1 Candidatus Brevefilum sp. | reverse complement strand
GCGCGCCTGGTGTTCCCCATTGGGTTGGGTGGGCATGTTGATCACCAGGCTGTTGTCCAGGCAGGAAAAAGCATTGGGCGGGCAGCGTTGTATTATGCTGATTACCCCTATGTTCTCAAGCATTTCGACACCCCTGGTTTCCGAACTGGACTTTGGAAAAAACGCCCGCATCACCTGGACGAGGCTGCTCTGGATGCCTGGTGTGAGGCGGTGCTGTGTCACACTTCCCAGCTGAGCATGTTTTGGCGCGATGAAGATGAAACCCGGCTGGCACTGCGCAATTACCTGGCAGGCGGTGGTGGGCGTTTGTGGGAAGCGAGTTAAGTATGAGGTATGCGGTAATAGGTACTAGGTAATAGGTAACAGGTACTAATTGTGTCGTCTCATCCCAATTGAACCTAATCCTAATTGACTCATCACCCAATCGCCTAATCACCTGATTATCTAATCACCTTTGAGTGTGTAATACGTAGGTGGGTTTATTGAATCTGCACAGTATGCTTTGGTCTGGCAGCCTGCACAAAATGAGAAAGATCGCTTTTCGTCTGTGCCTGTGACAGTTGGACTAAGCTTATCTATTTTTCCCTTTTGTACCAGGTGATCCAGCATTCCTTCCAGGGCGGATCGATCGACGGCGATCTGCTGGCTTAATTGATCCAGGCTGAGGGGTTTTTCGGTTGATTTGAGCAGTTCTATAATTTGACTGAGCATTATCAATAACCAGTTTTCTGCGAAGCGATCTTAGGGCAGGGATTCGCTCCCGCATGCTTTGAATGGATCGTTAATTATTTAACCTAACCGATACCCAGTAATAGGCCGCCCTGGAAGATGACGAAGGCCACCACCCAGGCAATCACTGACTGACCGATCAAACTGAACCACATCCATTTCGTGCCCAGTTCCTTTTTTGCTGCCGCGATGGCCGCCACGCAGGGCGTGTACAAGAGCACGAAGGCCATATATGCAACCGATGCCAGGGCGCCGTGACCATTGCTGGAACGGTCAAAACCCTCCTGAATAGCAGCCATCAGACCAGAAGGCTCTGCATCCGTTTCTTCTTCCAGCAAGTCAATGCCGATGATCAGGGGTATGGACTTGACGGTGTTCCAGATGGCATCAATGAAACCAACCAGGATTTCTCCCACGCCTTCAAAAAAGGTGCTTTCATCTGCAGCATCCTCAAAGTCGGGGGCTTCATAAATTTGGCTCATGGTGCTGACGACGACTTCTTTAGCCACGAACCCGGTCAGCAGGGGACCGCTCATTTGCCATTCACCGAATCCCAGGGGTTTAAATACCGTGGCAATGCCTTCCGAGACAACAGCAAAGGCGCTGTCTTCCACGGGGGTATCTGCAAATGCGCCGCCGCCAACCGGCAGGGATAACAGCAGCCAGATCACCATACTGGCAACCAAAATGATGCTGGCAGCCTTCTTGATAAAAGCGCTGGTCCTTTCCCACATATGAAACCAGATGGCTTTAAAGGTGGGAATGCGGTAAGGGGGCAGTTCCATCACAAATGGAGCCAGTTCTTTGTCTCTAAACAAGGTATTTTTCAAAACCAGGCCCAACAAAATGGCAACAACGATGCCCAGCACATACATCCAGAAAATGACCAATCCGCTATTTCTGGGGAAGAAGATCGATGCTAACAGGACATATACTGGCAGCCGGGCACCGCAGCTCATAAATGGAACAAGCAAACCCGTTAATACACGGTCTTTATCATTGTCCAGGGTGCGGGTGGCCATTAATGCTGGTACTGTGCACCCAAAACCAACGATCATTGGCAAAAAGCTTTTCCCATGCAAACCCAGGCCATGCATCAACCGATCCATGACGAAGGCTGCCCGGGCCATATAGCCAGAATCTTCCAGCAGGGCTAGGGCAAGATAGAGAAAGGCCATCACCGGTACAAATACCAGCACACCGCCGACACCGGCAATAATGCCATCTACCAGCAAGGATTCGAGCCACGATCCTCCCAACCCGACCCATCCCATCAAACCAACCACCCAGGAACTGAGGGGTCCTTCGAAGACATCTTCGACCCAAGCCAGCATGGGCTCAGATAGGTCCGTTGTTACTTTAAAGACAATCCACATCATTAATAAAAATATCGGGATTCCCAGGATCCGACTGGTTAACACCCGGTCAATCTTATCCGAAACGGTGTATTGGTCGGTTCGGGTATATCTCACGACTTCTTTCACCAACCCATTGATCCAACCATAACGGCGGTCAGCAATGATGGTGTCAACATCATCACCGTAGACATCTCGCAGGTGCTCGATGCTAGTTTCGACTTTGGCTAATAAGTCCTGCCCACCCGGTATGTTGGCGACGGCCTGTTGTAACAAATGGTCTTCTTCGAGCAATTTGATGGCCAGCCAGCGCGGTTGATATTTTTGATTAAGGACTTCATTGCTGCTGATCAGTTCCTGAAGTTGGGCGATTTCATTTTCGATTTCGAAGCCGTAGTCCACCAAGGTTGTGCCGTGTTTATAGGCCATTGAATGTGAGGTCATTTTATTGATCTCCTTTTTTTGCGTTGATCGTATCCAGGATGGCTTGTTTTAACGCCTCTAAACCACGCTCTTTATTGGCCGTTGTTGGAACAACAGCGGCACCTAAAGCACGGGATAAACTCTCGAAATTGATTTTCAAACCACGGGATTCTGCGATGTCACTCATGTTCAAGGCGATGACCACTTTCGCGCCCATCTCAATAATTTGCACGGTCAGGTATAAGTTCCTTTCCAGGTTGGCTGCGTCGATCACGGTCACAACGACATCGGGTTTTTCTTCAACAATATAATCCCTGGCAATCACTTCCTCCAGCGAATAAGCGGTCAGGCTGTATGTGCCTGGGAGATCGACAATCGTGAATTCCTGGCCATTATGTTTCCAGACGCCTTCTTTTTTCTCAACGGTTTTCCCGGGCCAGTTCCCCACGTGCTGCCGCCCGCCGGTTAATGCGTTGAACAGGGTGCTTTTTCCAGCGTTAGGATTGCCAGCAAGGGCAATTGTTTTTCGTTTCATTTATCAAACTCCACACGTACTGTTAATTAAGTTCAACCATCACTTTTTGGGCCATCCCCCGTCCAAGCACCATCCGGCTGTCTTTGACCGCCAATATCATCGGGCCATTGACATCCTTTTGCACGATTCGCAACGTCATCCCCACATTAAAACCAAGATCTGCCAGACGTTTTCGCAAATCCTGACCACCACGGATGTCCACCAGGCGAACCTCTTCCCCAACCGAAGCAAGTGTTAATGGCATCATATTCTTATAATTATTCCTCAACCATTTCAACAATGATATCTTTCGCTTCTGATTTGCGTAACGACAGATTGTAACCTTTTACATTGAATTCAATGGGGTCGCCAAAGGGTGCAATGCGGACAACGCGGATTTCGGAGCCTGGCACCATGCCCATATCCATCATTCGACGTTTGACTGCGCCTTTTCCCCCGACACGAACCACAATCGCTTTCTGTCCCTTTTTTAATTTGCTCAGCGGAAGTTCTTCATTCATGCGTTCATTGTTGTTGTTCATTGTAGATGATCCTTTTTTTCTTAGATTGATCTCAACAAAGATGGAGTCAATCTTTGTCGTGTTGTTTATGCGTCGAGCTGGTTTATCAGGATAGATTGTGCTAACTCGAGTGATAATGAGATATGCTCCTGGTTGACCTGGATCAACAGGTTGTCTTTGCCAGCGCCAATCAGCGTGATCTCCTTGCCTGGTTGAACGCCAGCATCGATTAAAAACCCAGAGGCCGATTCAGGCACGTCAAAACGGAGCACCCTGGCCCGACTGCCCACCGCCAGCTTGGTCAGCGGTGTTGGTGAGGATGGGTAGGATTTTAATCCACCACTGGGGATCGGTTCGCCGACCGGGTTCATTTTAGGAAACCCCAGGAATTGATCCAGTTTATCCATCATCTGATCTGTCGTGATATGTTCCATCTGACAGGCAATTTGATGTGCTTTTGTGTATTCAAAACCCAGCTTATCAACCAGGAACACTTCCCACAGGCGGTGCCGACGGAGGGTGTTATTCGCCAGTTTTTCACCCGATTCCGTCAGCCAGACACCCTGGTAAGGCTGGTAAATCACGTACCCCTGATCCTGCAACTTTCGGCACATTTCGTTAACTGAAACAGATGTTACCGATAGATCACGGGCGAGGTGCGATAGCGGCACTGGCTGACCCGGCTCACTCAGGCGAGCGATGGTTACCAGGTACATTTCTTTGCTATCGCTTAATAATGCTTCAACAGGTTGTGTCATACAGTTAAGGCTTACCTTCAGATAAACTTAAGGGTTCCCTTATTTTATGCTTGTCTTACCAGGCTGTCAAACCCAAAACCGAGTTTTAATCACCGAATCTACCCGATTTTTGTCATGGCTCTAAGGACATTGATTTGGGGGGCCAAGGATGTGGGCACTATTGACAGAATGCCCCTCCACAGGTAAAATCCCATCACCCTTAAAAGAAGGGCCTGTAGCGCAGTTGGGAGCGCGCCTCAATCGCACTGAGGAGGTCGAGGGTTCAAATCCCTCCAGGTCCACTCTAGTGCCCCGCTGGCCAGTACACAGGGGCACGGGGTGCAAGCAAAATATTCTTGGGCCCATAGCGCAGCTGGGAGCGCGTCTCAATGGCATTGAGAAGGTCGAGGGTTCGAATCCCTCTGGGTCCACCAAATAAGCGCCCATTTTGGGCGCTTTTTTTTATTCCTGGATAATTTGATACACTAACTCCTTCTTGGGAATTGGGAGCGCGTTTCAGTGGGATTGAGAAGCTGAGGGCCGCAGGTCCCTCTGGGTCCACCAGAAAAGCGTCCATTTTGGGCGCTTTTTTATTCCGGCATAATTTGATGCACTAACTCCTTCTTGGGAATTGGGAGCGCGTTTCAGTGGCATTGAGAAGCTGAGGGCCGTAGGTCCCTCTGGGTCCACCAAATAAGCGTCCAGTTTGGGCGCTTTTTATTTCTGTAAGGTGTGTCAGCGGGCAGGTTGACGGGAGACGGGAGACGGAAGACCGGTGACGAAAACCCGGACTTCTGTCATCGGTCTGGTATATCTCTAATAGCTCAATTACGAAAAATCTAAATACCTACTTGCCTAATTACCTATTTGCCTAATTACCTATTTTCCTAATTTCCTATTTGCCTAATACCTGGTAACGCTCATTCTAAATCCACACAGCGGATTCATCCTGCGCTTGTTGATAAACCATCGCTTGGTATAATGTTGGCATTGTCATGCCGCCGCCCTACTGATAGAAAGGTCTTATATGGACAAAGAGTATAAAGTTGCCGCCTTAATGGATAATCGTGATTGTGTCCAAATCAATAAATCAGGTATCGAAGGCGCAGAGTCTAAGAATCCCAACCGCCCGGTCAGCCTGATGAGCCTGGCGTCCAGGCAAGGTGTGGACAGCGCTGAACAGCGCGGCCTGTGCTATGCCCGCTTCAGGGCAGATGTCACTTTAGACTGCGAGCGGATGCCCAACAAGGGCACCATCATCGGCAATGATTCCCTGCGGTTGGGCATCCTTCCAGAAGGAAAGCAATGCTGGCCAGAGTGTACCCTCTTTCAAAAGAAGCTCCCCTGCCCCTTGATTGACGGGGTGCGCTATGCTTGGGTCGATACGCCTGGGAGATTGTGCCTAGATGATCGCCTCAATGTGTTAGAAGTTAGAACCTAAACCTGAAAAGCGAGGAAAAAATAATGTAAGTACAGAAAAGGTGGGAAAAATTCAGTTTGATGAGGTTGTCTTTTTGAAACCATCTGTCTAGCATATTAAGCTATTGATGGATAATTGTTACTAAATGATTTTCTCACCAACACCGCCTGCAAGTATTGAAACCTCATAGCCAGATGTGATACAATCATGTTAATAGTTTAAACATTATGGCAGGAGTAGTAGACCCTCCGTCAGCGAGCCGGGAAATTAGTGAGAGCCCGGCAGGTGGTGCGGAACACCTCAAGGTCGAACTCGCCTGGCCCGTCCCCAAGGGGACAGATGGCGTTGGTGAAACCCAGTAGCCAACGACGCCCACCGCTCGTTAGCGCGGCCCAAGCTGTCCGTCATAATTGGGTGACGGGAAGCAGGGTGGTACCGCGGAGCGATTGCTTCGTCCCTGTTCGGACGGAGCATTTTGTTTTAAACGAGGAAGTTTTGGAATATTTATTAATAATCAAAAATGGAGAAGATCATGCCCGACCCAACCAGCATACCCATGTATAAGCCAGAAGATATTGAGCCCAAGTGGCAGAAACATTGGGAAGATGACGGTCTCTACCAGGCCGACATCGATGAAAACAAGCCTAAATTCTACGCGTTAACCATGCTGCCTTATCCTTCGGGGGATTTGCACATCGGCCACTGGTATGCCATGAGCCCTTCCGACGCACGCGCCCGTTTCAAGCGAATGCAGGGCTACAATGTGATGTTCCCAATGGGGTTTGATGCCTTCGGCTTGCCGGCTGAAAACGCCGCCA
The DNA here is from genome assembly GCA_007135845.1 of Candidatus Brevefilum sp. The sequence continues at coordinate 1,888 of SLIC01000211.1, read as the reverse complement.
TCCAACGCGGCATTCATCCAAAAACCTGGACCACTCGTAACATCGAAAACATGCGCCGACAACTAAAAACGATGGGCACCATGATTGATTGGCGCCGAGAGGCGGTTTCCTCGGATCCCAAATATTATCGCTGGTCCCAGTGGTTCTTTCTGCAGTTTTTCCAGAACGACCTGGCCTACCAAAAAGAAGCGCCGGTTGATTTCTGCCCACATTGCAACACAACTCTGGCGCGGGAGCAAGTGCACGGCGAAGACCGGCACTGTGAACGCTGTGAAACCCCGGTGATCAAGAAGAACCTCGTCCAATGGTTCTTCCGAACGACCCGATACGCAGATGAACTGCTCGATTTTTCCAAGATCGATTGGCCCGAGCAGGTGCGCACCCTGCAAACCAACTGGATCAACCGCTCTGAGGGTGCTTCGGTGGTATTCAAGACGGAAGCCGGCGATGATATCGAGGTCTTCACCACCCGGCCAGACACCCTGTGGGGGGCCACCTTCATGGTTCTGGCACCAGAACACCCCCTGGTGGCGAAGGTCACCACACCTGACAAGGCAGAGATCGTGGCAGAATACCAGGCTCAGGCTGAAAGGATGGGTGATATTCAGCGTGAGACCCTGGAACGTGAGAAGACCGGCGTGTTCACCGGCGGTTATGCCGTCAACCCGGTCAACGACGAGCGCATCCCCATCTGGATTGCAGACTACGTCATGATGAGTTACGGTACCGGTGCGATCATGGCTGTGCCGGCGCATGATCAGCGCGACTTTGAATTTGCTCGTAAGTTTGACCTGCCGGTTGATGTGGTCATCCAACCCCCAGATATAGCCCCCCTCGTCTCAGAGGAGATGGAAGCAGCTGTGCCTGCTGTGGGAGAGATGGTCAACTCGGGTCCGTTAACGGGAACCCCGGGAGACCAGGCTTTTACTCGCGCCACAGCCTACGTAGAAGAGAAGGGTGTGGGCAAGTATGCGGTCAATTATCGCTTACACGATTGGGTGATCTCTCGACAGCGTTTTTGGGGCGCTCCCATCCCAATTATCCACTGCCCGCAATGCGGCGCGCAGCCCGTTCCGGATGAGGCATTGCCCGTTGAACTACCTGAAGAAATTGAATGGCTGCCTACCGGGGAAAGTCCGCTCAAGCTGCACCCGACCTGGCGTTTCACCACCTGCCCCAACTGCGGTGGAGAGGCTGAGCGTGAGACGGATACGCTGGATACGTTTATGTGCTCAAGCTGGTATCATCTGCGCTACCTCAGCCCGGATTACGACCAGTACCCCTTCGATCAGCAGGAATATGATTATTGGATGCCGGTGGATACCTACACCGGTGGGATTGAACATGCCACCATGCACCTGATCTACACGCGCTTTTTCCACAAAGCCTGCCGTGATTTGGGCATCACCCGTGGTGATGAACCGATGCAGCAGCTGCGTAACCAGGGGATGGTTTTGGGTGAGGATCATGAAAAAATGTCCAAAAGCCGGGGGAATGTGATTGCCCCGGATAGCCTGGTAGACGAATACGGTGCGGATACCGTGCGGGCATATTTGATGTTCTTTGCACGTTGGGAGCTGGGTGCACCCTGGAACAGCAGCGGGATTGAGGGCAGTATCCGTTGGCTGCGCAAAGTTTGGTTCACCTTCCTGGAACCTCCGGCGACGAAACGCACGATAAGTGAGGCGGACCTGCGGAAACTGCGCCGAAAGGTTCACCAGACATTAAAATCTGTCACGAATGATTTTGAGACCTTCAACTTCAATACGATTGTGTCCAGCTTGATGGAGCTGCTGAACGAGATGAACGTTGCAAAAGCCCTGGGTGCTTTTGGTACCCCAGACTGGCTGGAAGCACAGGATATCTACTTACGCATGCTGGCGCCAGT
>SLIC01000035.1 GCA_007135845.1 Candidatus Brevefilum sp. | reverse complement strand
TAGGATTTGGGCTTCGTTATAGCAAGGAATTTGAATAATCAGTTTCATCGGCTGCTCTGGTTGTCTGAACTTGTGAATAGTATATCATAGCGCAGGGGTGTCAAGTACATCACAGATATCTTTCCAGAGAACCTTGTAGAAATCCACTGGTATTTTCCCCACAAGATTCCTGTGAAATCCAACTTCAAGTCAATGCGTTCAAGCTATCGCAATCCTGGCATCAGCCCATCAATTACTCGTCATTAAAGACGATGGCCCGTAAATCCGCCTCTGCCTGGTGGATCTTAGCGGCATAAACATCCACCTGGGCGTTGAGCGTCGTCCATGGGCGCATGGCACGGTAACCGGCTTTCATATCCGCCAGCCAGGTGTCCACGGCAGCTTTATCGATATCCGGGTAGGTCGCCAGGCCGCAAATCGCCTCCACAGGCAGCCTGGGCGGGATTGGCGTTATCCCTTTACGCCGATATCCCAAAACGAGGGTCGTTATGGGCACAACTTTTTCCGGCAGCGATAACCGCTCACTCAGCAACCCCACATCGAGCAAACCCGTCTCTCCCGTCTCTGAGAGCATGATTGAGGCCAGCCCGCAAGTCTCAGCCGCCAGTGTCATATTCATGGCCGCTAATCCAGCATTAAAAACACCCATTGTGTGCAACACCAGCGGCTCATCCGGGAAATCAAACGATGACATAGCAGAATGCATACGGTGCAGATCACTCAACACCAGGATGGCATACTGCCCATTAAAAGGCAGCGTATTACCAAAAACCTCCTGCCATTCATCAGGGTCAAAACAGATGAAGGTCCAGGTCTGTAAATTGACCGCAGAGGGCGCCAAACGACCTGCCTCAATGATGGCGTCGATGATCTCTTTCGAGATGGGTTTTGACAGGAAGTTGCGGCAGGAGCGGCGCTCAAGGATCAATATCAAACAATTGTTGTCCTCTAGGACTGCTGAAAGATTGGGTTTTCCCCTGAGGATCCTCGCCAGGCTGTGGAAAAAACCCTGCTTAGGATGATCTGGCTCACCCATTGTGATCTTTGCCCTGACCCACGGTTTGCTTTTCCACAACCGAGACCAGCCCGCCAAACAGTCGATACTCATCCATCCGACAGGAGTTAATCAACTTCCCATCATACACGGTCATATCCGGGCAGGAATCACACATATCTGCCATGCCCGTTTCCTGGATATCTGGTGCCTGGATGATGCCAATGCTCTGCAATTTGACCGGTGTAAACAGCCGCCAGGGGTACCTCAAAATCTCCTTGAGCCTGCTGCCCAATGCTTTACGGATGATCGGGTCCCAGGGCCACATCAGAAAGGCTGCTGAACCAATACCCGTATTTGAGAGGTAAGCCAGGTAAGTTCCCTTGAACAGGTGATGCAAGGTTTGGGCAACCTCCATTGTTTTACCTCCCACTGAACCGTACACCCCATACTTCGATCCAACCATGGCAGACACCAACCACTTGATCGAATCATGCTGCTGTGTACCTCCAACGTAGCCTGATGCTTTATAATTCGGTGAGATGGATTTGATCTTCGCATACACTTCCGGGCTGGTCACAAAGTTCTCATCGAAATGCTCACTGATATAGCTCAGTTGGGACATATCGACCTGGCGTGCATCCACGCTGATCCCCTCATAGGTATCCGTTGCGGCCGTGCGATAAGTGATAAAAACCAAGCCCTGCACAATCTCGATATTTTCCTGACCCCAACGCACAATGTCGGGGATCGATTCATAAGTCGACGGAAAAACAGTGGCATTGAAAATCGTGTAAAACCCACCTACAGCATGGATCATTTCTGCATAAAACTGACGCAGTGCATTATGCTCAGCTTCGGATTTGTCCTCCCAGCCGGGACGGCTTTGGTGGCTGTCAATATGGATCGTGAACCCTGCTAAACCCGCCTCCTTCAAATCCCTCAGATATTCCGGGGTCAACCTGTTGGCATTCGTCAGGACAATTGGCTTCATGCCCAGTTCGTCGATAAAGGCAATGATCTCACGTATATCCGGATGTAAGAGCGGCTCACCCCCTGCAATCGAGACATTATCCGGGTTGCGCCAGCGCTTGAAGAAGCGTAGTTCTTCCTTGACTTCTTCCAGCGGCTTATGACCGGTGAGGGTAGACCGGTAACAGCCCTCACATTTTAAATCACAAATATCGGTAACTTCAAGCCAGGCGATTGGATTGTCATTCAATGACCAGGGAAGGCGGTAAAGGTCTCGTTTGTCAAGGTTCACAGGCACTCCTTAATACAAATCTATTGATTTATGATGGACTACCAATAAAACCGAACTTTTGAGGTTATATGCTGCACGTACTTACATAAGGACGCTGCGATGTTCAACGCATAAACCCCAATCTGTTGACATGCCTATATTGAGTCATTATAGCACACACAACAGCCCCAACCCAACTGCAGGAGAATTGATGCAAAAAAAGCACACCTGCGGATAAAAAACTGTTCTTTGTCGTTTATAATTGACATCACGATGGAACCTTCTCTCAACCCCCTAGCGTTTTACGCACAACAGGGACAGATCAGTGATCCTGGCCCATATGCAACCAGGCTTGATGACCTGCCGCCGGATCTCGCGGGGATCGTCCAAGTCATCCAGGGTGTGATGCTCCACCTGCATTGGGCTGGGCGGTATGGGGTCATGCTTGATCAGACCCGTCAGGAAGAAGCTAACATCCGCAAAGTTAGCGATCGCCTGGAAAAAATCTTCGAGCTGCAGGATGCCGCCTTAACCCAACCCCGGTCCCCCTTAGTAAAGACAGTTGGCACTTGCCGTGACTTTTCATTGCTGTTAACCGCGATTTTGCGTCACAGAGGCATCCCCGCCCGGGCACGGGCTGGTTTTGGCACTTATTTCACCCCCAATCGCTTTGAAGATCACTGGGTGTGTGAATATTGGCATACAGGAGACAAACGCTGGGTGATGGTTGACGCCCAGCTTGATGACTTGCAGTGTGAAGCCCTGGCCATCGACTTTAACCCACTGGATATGCCCCGTGAGAGGTTCGTCACCGGTGGAGAAGCCTGGCTACAGTGCCAATCAAATGGGGCAGACCCACATCTATTCGGCATCTTTGACATGCACGGGATGGATTTTATCATAGGGAACGTGATCCGAGATTTCCTTTCACTGAACAAAATCGAGCTCCTGCCATGGGATGACATCAAGATGATCAAAAAAAGCTTTGCCGAAATGAGCAACACTGACCAGGCATTGATTGACCATATCGCGCATATCTGCAACACCGAACCTATCAATTTCAACTCGTTACGGACGGTGTTTATCACTCATCAAGATCAACACTAACCCGATCACCATCAATAATAAGCTATACGAAAGGAACTTCATCAATGATCAAAAATTCACCTGCCTGGATGGAAAAAGCCGTTTTTTACCAGATCTACCCCCAATCCTTTTATGACTCCAATGATGACGGCATCGGGGATATACCGGGCATCATCGAAAAACTGGACTATATTGCCTCATTGGGTGTTAACGCAGTCTGGATCAACCCATGCTTTGTCTCTCCCTTTGAAGATGCTGGTTATGACGTGGCCGATTACTACCAGGTTGCACCGCGCTATGGCACCAACGAAGACCTGGAACGCTTGTTTGCTGAGGCCAAGCAGCGCGGTATCCGCATATTGCTGGACCTAGTACCGGGGCACACTTCTTCTGAACACGCCTGGTTCAAAGCCTCCCAGAAACACGAGCAAAACCCACATACCGACTACTATATCTGGAACAATTCTATTTGGGAGGAGCCCCAGCCAGATTTACCCATCATCCGGGGAATATCCCAACGTAATGGCGCTTACATCGTCAACTTCTTCGCTATTCAACCGGCCCTCAATTACGGATTTGCCCAAACAGACCCGGCCTACCCCTGGATGCAGCCAGTGGATGCCCCCGGGCCACAGCAAGTGCGCCAGGAGATGAAAAACGTCATGAAATTCTGGCTGGATAAAGGTGCTAGCGGCTTTCGGGTGGATATGGCCATGTCATTGGTCAAGCGTGATCCGGATAAACGGGAAACAGCCCGTTTCTGGCGCTGGATCCGCGATTGGCTGGATGAAGCTTATCCAGAAGCCGCGATGATTGCCGAATGGGGCCGCCCCGACCAATCCATCCCAGCTGGCTTTCACTCGGATTTCCTGCTGGGGTTTAACAGCCCTGGCTGGGTCTCGTTGTTCAGACGGCGCGGTGAGGGACGCCATCGTGACCCCTATGCCTGGTCGTTCTTTGATGAATTGGGGCATGGGGATATCTGGGCTTTCCTGGATGAATACGTACCCTATTGGGAAGCAAGCAACGACCAGGGTTATATTGCCCTGATCACCGGCAACCACGACGAAACACCACGCCTGGCAAACGATCGAGACACTGCCCAAATGAAACTGATCTACCTTTTTCTGCTGACCATGCCTGGTACACCCTTTATTTACTACGGTGATGAAATTGGCATGCGTTCCTATGACCTTCCCTCCAAGGAGGGCGGATTCGAGCGCACTGGTGCCCGCACCCCCATGCAATGGTCACTAGAAATAAATGCCGGCTTCTCGAATGCACCTGCAGAAAACCTTTACCTGCCCATTGACCCGTCACCTATCTATCCTTCCGTAGCTGAACAGGAAGAGGATGCCCAATCGCTTCTCAACCGGGTACGGTCATTGATCAAAATGCGTCAATCGATTGAAGCCCTGGAAGCTGACGCAGATTTCTCCGTCGTTTATGCCAAGAGCGGCAAACTGCCCTTTGTATACACCCGGGCGAAGGGTAACCAGCGGGTGCTGGTGGCACTTAACCCGGCCAAACACGCCGCCCAGGTGATCCTCCCAGGGGACGCCTTCAGCACCAAGCCTGCTGCGCTGGATGTGCCCCAAGGCGCCAGCTTCACCCACACCGATGCCGGTTGGGCACTTGCCCTCCCTCCCGTTTCCGGCGCGGTATACCAGGTTGATGGATAGAGTAGGTATTAGGTAGTGGGCCAAAGGTATTAGTGATTAGGTATTGGGTATTAGGATTTATTCATGAGCCGCTACTTCATTGGCTCTGATGACTCAATTACCTGATTCCTAATACCTAGTTACCTGATTCCTATTACCTGGTTACCTGATTCCTATTACTTAGTTGCCTTGTTCCTAATTGCCTAATTACCTGTTTCCTAATACCCAGCCCTATTCCCCATTCACAATCTCGTCCTTGTTTGACAGCCACAACGGCATCAAATTATAATGGGGATTAATTATCTTCTAATCAATGAAAGGACGCATCATGGAACGCATTAAACGCAGTTGGACGTTGGTCAAAGCCAGCCTGGAAGTCCTCAAGCTTGATAAACATTTACTCATCTTTCCTATTATTTCCTCAGTGGTGATGATCTTCGTCACGCTGACCTTTTTAATCCCAACCCTGGTGGGCAATTTTCTAGACACTGTTTTCGACACCGGGATGCCGATCTTCGGTTATGTCGTGCTGTTCCTGTTCTACCTGGTGCAGTACACGGTGGTGTATTACAACAGCACCGCCCTGGTCGGGGCAGCAATGATCCGCCTGCGCGGCGGTACTCCAACAGTCAAAGACGGCTACCGGGTTGCCCGAGAGCGCTTTATGCCAATCCTTGGCTGGGCGCTGCTCTCCGCTACAGTCGGCCTGGTCCTGAACATGCTTTCCAGAAGCTCGAAAAAACAAGGCCAGGGCATTGGCACCTTTATCGCATCCCTGCTGGGTGCTGCCTGGAATGTGATCACCTTTCTGGTCGTACCGGTCGTGGCCGTTGAAGGCTTGGGACCCATCCAAGCCGTAAAGCGCAGTTGGGAATTGCTCAAACGCAGTTGGGGTGAGCAAATCTCAGGCACCCTCTCGATCGGATTGGTATTCACGCTAATTGGCATGGTGGGCGGCCTGATTCTAATCGGGTTAGGCGTGGGCTTATCCCTCCTGATCGAGAGCCTCATCCCAGGCATCTTGTTTGGCATCCTGCTGGTTCTCTTCATTATGATCGTCAGCCTGCTCAGTACCACCCTCAGCGGCATCTTCTCCGCCGCAGTCTATGCCTACGCGGCTGAAGGGCAGGTCGGGCTGTTTGAAGAAAGCATGATCCGGGGTGCGATCAACCCGTAATCTGAGGACATTTGATTGAATCCATTCAGGCGATTGGCAGCTGGTAAAAAATGTTCTGTAACTATTCTTGGTCAATCAATGGCTGGTTGATACATTAGGACGGTCCCAACCTTTGTGTAACAGTCTACACGCTGCGTTGTACATCAAAATCCTTTTGAAAAAATTACGAGTCTGGTTTTACCCGGTCATATAAAAGGATACTCTAAAACTAACAAATTCTTGTTCAAAACACGCCATCGGGCTGGTTGTCGATATCCAATCAGCCCTTTATAATAGGTGAGCGTTCACCATCTGGTAGCATTTCCGAAGGATTTTTCGTGAAAATATCATTTTCGCATTATTACAACCTGCTTAAAACCTACCTCGCGCCTCATAAGGGACAGGTGTTGATTCTGGCTGCATCAATTTTTATCAACCTGGGTTTACAGCTGCTCATACCCCAGATCATGCGGTCTTTTATCGATTCGGTGACTGCCGGTGCTGCCCTCAGCTTTTTAGCGCGCCTGGGTGGCCTGTTCCTGGTAACCGCCATCTTTCAACAGGGGATCGCGATCGTCACAACATACTATACGCAGAATATCGGCTGGCGTGCCACCAATGCACTGCGCGAAGACCTCACCCGGCATGCCCTCAACCTGGAGATGCGCTTTCATAAAGCCCACCCCCCAGGTGAAATGATCAGCCGAATCGACTCGGATATCACCACCCTCAACGATTTCTTCTCCCAGTTCTTGCTCAAGTTGGTGGGAAACGGCATCCTGGTCATCGCTGTACTGGTCATTCTGTACCTTGAAGATTGGCGCATTGGCCTGGTGCTAACAGTCTTTGCCCTGGTTTCATTGCTGGTACTGACCCGCTTTCGAAACATTGCCGTCCCCCACTGGGAAGCAGAACGTAAATCCGAAGCAGATTTCTTCAGTTTCCTGGAAGAAAGGTTGAACGGTACTGTGGACATCCGAGCCAATGGCGGACGGGCCTATACCCTGCACCAGTTCTTCGCCCGCATTCAGGACATGTTTCAACGCGCCATCAAAGCCGGTCTGATGGTCAATTACATGCTTAATACGATGTTCCTCATTTTTGCACTCGGGAATGCGATTTCCTTGGGGGTAGGCGGAACGCTCTTTCTGAATGGCACAATCACCATCGGTACCGTCTACATCATCTACCAGTACAACCGTATGCTTGAATATCCTCTGGAAGATATCTCCCGTCAGCTCTCAAATATTCAGAAATCCCTGGCGAGTATCAAGCGGATCTATGAGCTATTTGAATTCAAAGGGGAAGCAGGCCTTCTACAGGATGCGCCAATGCGGATTTTACCGTTAGAAGGGGTACCCCTAGGATTGCATTTCGATCGTGTCTCATTTTATTACGACGACAACGACGCTTCCAGCAAGGATGCCGGTGATGATTCTGAACAGCCCCAGTTTGAAAACGTCCTTGAAGACATCAGCTTCACCCTTGCCCCTGGTGAAGTATTGGGTTTATTGGGGCGCACCGGCAGCGGGAAAACAACCCTGACCCAGCTTCTCTTTCGCCTCTACTGCCCACAGACAGGATCGATCCTTCTCTCTACTTCTGTCGCACATCAGGATAGGGTCAATATCGAGGAAATACCCTTACCCGTGTTGCGCAGCCGGATTGGCATGGTCACGCAAAATATTGAGCTTTTCCACGCCAGCGTGCGCGATAACCTGACCTTTTTCGACCTATCCATCCCGGATGATCACATCCTGACGTGGATTCATGAACTCGGTTTGGGGCAATGGTTTGCTGGCTTAAAAGACGGCCTGGATACCGTTCTGGAATCCGGGGGATCCGGCCTGTCGGCTGGTGAAGCACAACTGCTGGCATTCACCCGCATTTTCCTGCGCGATCCCGGGCTGGTTGTGCTGGATGAGGCTTCCTCACGGTTGGACCCCGCCACAGAAAATCTGGTTGAGCGGGCAGTGGAACGGCTGACCAGAAACCGCACAGCCCTGATCATTGCTCACCGTCTAAAGACCCTGGAACACGCCGATAAAATCATGATCCTGGAAAAGGGTCGGATGGTTGAATTTGGCAACCGGCTGGACTTGGCCCTGGATCCCAACGCCCGGTTCAATCATCTCCTGCGCAAGGGCATGGATGAGGTGCTGGCATGAGCCAGGCAACGCACACAAAGACTGACAGCCGCCCCAGTACCTGGTGGTACATTTGGCAGCTTACGAAATACAAACCCTGGCTGTATGGTCTGTTCGGATTGATGGAAGTCTTGATCTT
>SLIC01000189.1 GCA_007135845.1 Candidatus Brevefilum sp. | reverse complement strand
CACACACCTCTTATTCATAGGTAACCTAAGCACTGGAGGTTGATGATGATAAACCGCAGTAAAGCCTACCCCTATTTTTTGATAGCCCCAGCCATTATTTTTTTGATAGCTGTTACACTTTACCCAACACTCTACAGCCTGTACCTATCTATGACACGAACTCGCATGGGTGTGATGGAATTTGTGGGACTGCGTAATTTCCGTGTGGCCTTAAATAGTACTGAATTTTGGCAAAGTATGAGAAATACGCTTGTTTTTACAAGCTTTTATGTTTTATTAACTACCGTTATCGGTTATGGCATTGCGCTTTTATTAAATAGGAAATTGAGGTTGACGGGCTTATACATGACCATCATCTTCCTGCCCTGGGTTCTCTCAGAGATAACCACAGGTGTGGTATGGCGGTGGATGTTCTACCAGGAGTATGGTATTTTACAGAACTTGCTTGGACCCTTGTTTGGAGACTATAAGTTCATGGCCAGGCCTGGCGGTGCTATGGGAATTGTGATCGCTGCCACAGTCTGGCGTTCGATTAGTTTTGCGATGCTCTTGCTTCTCGCTGGATTACAAACAGTACCCAGAGAAGTCCATGAGGCTGCTGCCATGGACGGCGCTGATGGATGGAAAGCGTTTTGGAAAATTACTTGGCCGTTGACCTTGCCAACCACGATTGTCACGATTGTGTTTATGACCATTCAGGCTGTTAACGGTGTGGGGATGATCTTGTCGATTACAGAAGGTGGTCCGGGGCGTGCCACAGAGGTTCTGGGATTGTTGATGTACCGCCAGGCCATGCAGTTTTATAATTTTGGGTACGCTGCCGCAATATCCGTGACTTTATTGTTCCTTAATTTGATCCTGGCAGCCTTTTACATCCGTAGTTTAAATCGTGAAACAGCTTTAGCCGGATAAAGTAGTATATTCAGGAGAATTCTCATGACCAGTCAAAATAAAGCCATCAATCTGTTTATCAATGCATTCTTAATTGCATTCAGTGTCATCGTCATCTTCCCGGTGATTTATTCCATGTTGGTTTCATTTCAGGAGCCTAGAATGGCCTTCCACAGCATTATTCCGGAAAGATGGACTATTCAACACTATATACGATTATTTTCACACGGTCTTTTTCCCCGTTATATTCTAAATAGCATTATTTATGCCATTGGGGGTGCCATCGTGTCTACATCGCTTTCTGCCTTAGCAGCTTATGCCCTGGCAAGGTTCCAATTTAAAGGAAAAACCTTGGCAAATTCTTTTATTCTTGCCATGATGATGCTGCCTGGATTGATCAGTGTGATTCCGATCTATAAATTGGCCAGTGATCTGAAGTTGCTTGACACCTATACGCTGTTGATCATTGTCTTCGGTGCTTACGGCATTCCCCTGGGTATCTGGATATTGAAAGCTTTCTTTTCAAGTATTCCCCAAGTTTTGGATGAAGCCGCATTTATTGACGGTGCAACCCCTTTCCAAGCATTCATTAAGGTGATTTTGCCGATCACAACACCAGGTTTGATTGCGACTTTTCTGATTAATTTTGTGTACAACTGGAACAATTTCTTTACACCCTTGATCCTTGTTACACGAACGAATATGAAGATGGCTACGGTTGGCCTGTTTGACTTTCAGCATGTTTTGGAGGGGAACCAGGATGAACTCCTGGCAGCTGCTTGTGTCGTGATCATGATCCCATCGATTCTGCTGTTTATTGTTTTGCGGGATTATTTCATGCGCGGCATGGTCGAGGGTGCAGTCAAAGGTTAGTTTTCATCGTCATCGATCCACTGATTGGATCGCCAATACACAAGAAATAAAGTTGTTACGGATATTCTGATGTTTAACGCGTCTACAGTCATGCCCATTGAAAAAACCAGATGGCTTCAGCAGCATAATGAGGAAGCCCAAAAGGTCTGGGAAGCATTCAACGCCGGGAAACCCATTCGTCCGCCTGTGCAGTTGGGAACAACGATGCAATTCTTCATATTTAATGAGGACTTGAACCCTGGCGAACAGGTTAACTTTGAGACTTATTCGACTGATGCTGAGAGGATGTTTACCTTCCAGCTGCGTTCCCAGGCATGGCGCGGAGAAAACATTACCCCTTATTGTGATGACCAGATTGGCGTTCCTGAGGAGTTTGAGGTCAAAGTAGATTTGCAAAACTACGACGAAGCCGCTTACTTTGGCGCACCAGTTGTGTTTATGCCTCACCAGGTACCGGATACAGAGCCAATTTATCAAGGTGATCGAAAATGGGCTTTCTTGGACTACGGTCTTCCAGATCCACTTAAGGGGGGCTGGTATGAACAGGCACACCGGTTGTTTGAACAAATGTCTGCTTTGTTGGATGCTACCCCAACTTACCTGGATAGACCGATCCGGATGACGCCCTTTGGTATTTGGACAGGCGGCATCCTGACCCTGGCAATTGCCTTACGTGGACAAGCATTGCTTATGGATCTCTACGAAGACCCGGAATATGTTCGGGCTTTCTTCAGTTACCTGGTCGAAGGAACGATTCAACGCATCCAGGCTCACCTGGCTTTTTTTGATCTACCCGTTCCAGCAGAAGAGATGTTTTTTGCGGATGATGCCATTCAGATGATCTCAACTGGGATGCTGAAAGAATTTTTAATCCCTGCTTATCAAAAATTAAAGGCTGCGCTCACAACAGCTGAACAGGTTAAGGTGCACTTATGCGGTGATGCGACCCGCCATTTCAAAACCCTTAAAGACAGTCTCGGGGTGAATGAGTTTGAAACCGGTTTTCCAGTCGATTTTTGCAAGCTGCGCCGTGAATTGGGGTCAGACACACTGATCCACGGCGGCCCAAGTGTGGTTTTGCTGCGGGATGGGTCACCAGATGAAGTGCGAGCTGAAACCCATCGAATTCTGCACTCAGGAATCTGCGATGGGGGTCGGTTTATCCTCAGAGAAGGCAATAACCTCGCACCTGGAACACCCTTTGAAAACCTTGATGCCATGTATCAAGAAGCAAGGCGGTATCGATGTCTGGACTGATCATTTTGCCAGATTGGTTGATTACAACACCGCAAGAACCACCTCGACGGAATTGTGGTCTGAGGATTATGGCTGATCGCATTGACAAGGTGGCTGAAAATGAAGTTCTCAAGGAGAAATATCCCCAGGATCAAGTTTGGGAGGCGCCTGGTCAGGTCTTAGCCCCGGGATTTGTTGATGCACACACGCATCTTTACGGGATCTTGGCGCATGGTATCCCGCTCGATCAAGCGCCTGCGGGGTTTTGGCCCTTTCTGGAAGATTTTTGGTGGCCTTTGGTTGAAGACCGCCTTGACCAGGATTTTATCGGCGCAGCGACGGATTATCGATGTGCCCAGATGATTCGATCTGGGGTGACAAGTTTTTATGACTGCACCGAAGCCCCCCATGCCTTGCCAGGCGTGCTGCAGAAACAAGCTGAAATTGTGCAAAAATGGGGTTTGCGCGGCATTTTATCCTTTGAAGCCACCGAACGTGTATCGCTTGAAAATGGTCACCTGGGTTTAGAAGAGAACCTGGCGATGATTCAAGCGGGTCACAGTAATCAAAAAGCAATTGTCAAAGGGATGATGTGTTTTCATACGACCTTCACTTGCTCGGAAGACTTTATTAAAAAGGCTTTTAAACTGGCTGAGTCCCATGGTGTGTTGACCCATATGCACGTCTCTGAGGGCACTTATGAACCTGAATTCTGCCTGAGAGAATTTGGCTTGCGACCAATGTTTTTTTATGACCAGCTGGGTGTGTTGGGACCAGAGATGCTGGCCTCCCAGTGTGTTCAGGTCAGCCAGGAAGAAATTGCCTTAATGGCAAAACGCGGCGTTCGTGTGAGCCATATGCCGCTATCGAATTGCGAAGTTGGCGGCGGGATTGCACCTGTGCCAGAAATGCTGCAAGCCGGTTTGACCCTCGGCCTTGGCAGTGACGGTTACATCACCGACTTTTTTGAAGTGATGCGAGGTGCATTTTTGATCCACAAAGCTGCGCATCTTAACCCACAGGTGATGCCCGCTGAGCAGGTGTGGTACCTGGCAACTGAGGGTGGTGCAAACACGCTTGGTCTTGAAGGGGTTGGTCGGCTGGCAGAAGGCTGGCAAGCTGATTTACAATTGATTCAAGGCCAATTGCCAACACCTTTGGCAGCACATAACCTTTATGAACAACTGCTGCTTTATTGTCATCAATGCGATGTTCAAGGCACTATGATAGCCGGCAAAGTTTTAATGCGAGATGGAAATGTCAACCGAGCAGATTGGCATAAATTGTTAAATGAAACCCATGCTGCTGCTGAAAAATTATGGAAATTATGACAGATTGAAATACATTCGGAACAGGCTGCTATTTCTGTAAAAGACAAGCAGATGAGATCAAAACCTCCTGAAATGAAGGAAAAATATGGAAAATCAAGAAATCACTCAATACCCCACGGCAATCCTCCAGGAAATGTTTTACCGGATGACATTGGTCCGGGAATTTGAATTGCGTGCCATTGAAGAGCGCCATGCCGGTTTGATCCCGGGCTTTATTCATTCCTGTGTCGGACAGGAAGCCACAGCCGTTGGTGCCTGCCTGGCTTTGAACAAGGATGATGTGATCACCAGCACCCATCGCGGCCATGGGCATCTGATTGCCAAAGGTGGTGATCCAAAATTTATGATGGCTGAGCTGGCTGCCAGATCCCCAGGATATTGCCTGGGAAGGGGTGGGTCTTTGCATATTGCAGACTTTGACCTCGGAATATTGGGCGCAAATGGGATTGTTGCCGGCGGGATCCCGATTGCAGTTGGCGCTGCCCTGGCTTTTGTCATGCGCAATGAACCTCACCTGGCTTTGGCATTTTTTGGCGATGGCGCAACCAATGAAGGCGCTTTTCATGAAGCGGCGAATATGGCTGGGGTGTGGAAGTTGCCGGTGATCTTTTTCTGTGAAAATAATCTGTATGGTGAGGGGACGGCTATTGAACGCTGTACCCCGGTTTCCGACCTGGTTGTTCGGGCAGATGGTTATGGCATCCCTGGTATTTGTGTGGATGGCAATGATGTTCTGGCTGTTTATGAGGCTGTTGTTGAAGCTGCAAAACTGGCTCGATCAGGCGGTGGTGCGACCTTCATTGAAGCGAAAACCTACCGTCAGAGGGGTCACTATGAAGGGGATCCACAGGTTTATCGTTCACCTGAGGAAATCAAAGAATGGAAAAAACGGGATCCGATTGTTTTATTCAGGAAACAGCTGATTGAGTCGGGAATCTTTGATGATGGTTCGTTAGAAGAGGTTCTGGGTGAGGTGATCACCCGCCTAGATGATGCGGTTGCCTTTGCAGCTGCTGCGCCAAAACCAGAACCGGAGGATGCCTTAGCCGGTGTGTATGCAGATACTCATGATGGCTTGGTGTTTTAAATGTTGTTGATGGGCAAGGCGCGAAGGTTGTTATTTTGAACAGAGACCGAAGAGAAAGATGAATATGCGAGAAATTACTTATTCTGAAGCAATACGAGAAGCGATGTGTGAGGAAATGCGCCGAGACCCCGGAGTATTTTTGATGGGTGAGGATGTTGGTGTGTTTGGGGGGGTGTGGGGTGTCTCTCATGATATGTATGAGGAATTTGGCCCTGAACGGGTGCGGGATACAGCCATATCAGAAATTGCCATTATCGGCAGTGGTTTGGGTGCTGCTATGATGGGCATGCGCCCGATCGTTGAGATCATGTTTGGAGACTTTTTAATGTGCGCTGGTGATCAGATCGTTAACCAGGTGGCCAAAGCACGCTTTATGAGCGGTGGTAAAGCGAATGTACCCCTCACGATTAGGATAACAACCGGTGCACCAGGTTCAGCGGCTGCCCAACACTCACAAAGTCCAGAGGCATGGTTTATGAACATCCCCGGCCTGAAGATCGTGATCCCAGCTGCACCAGCTGATGCTAAAGGTTTATTGAAAACAGCTATTCGAGGTGAAGACCCTGTCCTGTTTTTTGAGCATAAAATGTTGTATGCGCTTAAAGGGCCTGTACCTGACGACGAGGACTTCACGGTGCCCTTTGGGAAGGCAGCTGTTCTCAGGGAGGGCAAAGATTTAACATTGATCGGAATGGGTGCTATGGTTCAAAAAGGGATCCAGGCTGCAGAGATACTGGGAGATGAAGGGATTGACGTGGAATTGATAGACCCACGCACATTAGTGCCTTTGGATGTTCATACGCTGGTAGAGTCTGCTGCAAAAACTGGCCGTGTCATCATTGCGCATGAAGCGCATCTGCGAGGCGGTCCAGGTGCTGAAATCGCTGCCATTCTGTGTGAACAAGCCATCGAATATCTTGATGGTCCAATTTTGCGTGTTGGGGCAAAAAATGTACCGCTTCCCTACAGCCCAGAGTTGGAACAAAGCGTTCTGCCCGGTGTTGAGGAAATTGTTGCATCTGCAAGACGATTTTTTGAGTAGAGAGGTTTGCGTGAATCGTTTTCAAGATAAAGTTGTGATGATCACAGGGGGGGCACGGGGCATTGGCGCAAGTTGTGCTCAGCGTTTTGCCAATGAAGGTGCTAAGCTTGCCATTTTGGATATTGATCATGACCAGGCACTGGTGCTTGCTGAAGATCTCAGCGGGATTGGTTTATTTTGTGATGTATCTGACCGGCTCAGTGTGAAGCTGGCAGTTGATAAAGTCATTGGGACTTGGGGCAGGGTGGATGTTTTGATAGCCAATGCTGGCATTTACAAGTCCTGGCCATTAAACGAAGACCGCATCGAAGATTGGCAGCGACTGGTGGACATTAACCTGACGGGCACTTACCTCAGCTGTCAGGCCGTGGCCCAACAGATGATTTTGCAAAAGAGCGGCAGTATTGTTGTGATGTCTTCGATGGCCGCTAAAACCTCCTGGCCAAACTCAGCCGCTTATTCTGCAACGAAAACTGGCGCGATTGGACTGGTGCGGTCGGTTGCTATGGAATTGGGGCCAGAAAATATCAATTGCAATGCAGTTTGCTTGGGTCATGCAGATACTGAAATGCTTGACGATGTTGACCGAGTTGTTTGTGAAGAAAATGGATGGGAACCGGGTACTTTCATTCAACAATTGGTTGAGTCCAACCCGATGAAAAGACTGGCAACCCTGGAAGAAACTGCTGCCCTGGTTGCCTTTTTAGCATCTGATGAAGCCCGGTACATTAATGGACAAGCCATTGAAATTGATGGTGGCAGGATAATGAGTTAATTCGATGGAATTTACAGGATATTTGGATTTCTGGTTTGCTGATCGCCCGCTTATTGAGCGGGTGCGCGCATTTGTTGAACTAGGTGTTCGCAGGTTGGATGTTTGGTGCTGGCGTAACGCTCCAATGGCTGAAATTTATGCTGAGTGTCAACGATATGGTGCATTGATTAATTCTACTTTCGATGAAGACATGGGTTCACTGGTCGACCCAGCAGATAACGATAAGACCCTAAGGACCTGGAGCGAAAGCCTGGAAATGGCAGAGCGTTTCGAGGTTGAGCATTTGTTTATCTTCTCCAACCAGGTTGATATCGTGAATGGGAAGGAATGGACGCGCAGGCTTTCTCGAAACATCACGGAAGGTGAGCAATATGCGAACCTGCTCGATCAAACTGAAAGGATCATGAAACTTGTTGAACAAACCAGGGTGGAGGTTTGGGTTGAGGCGCTGAACGAATTCCATATTCAGGGTGGGGTCCTGGTACATGATCATGACCTGGCAGCCGATTGGGTTAGACGGATGGATCATCCGCAATTTCGATTGGCATTTGACTGTTATCATCAGCAGCGTACTGCTGGCAATTTGATTTACGGGTTGGAAGCCTATCACGGGCTTTACCCCACTGTGCATGTTGGTGATGTGCCCACACGTCAAGAGCCGGGTACTGGTGAAATCAACTTTCACACCATCGCGAAGAAACTTCATGAACTTAGTTTTGATGGCTTGATTGGGATGGAGTTTGCCCCTTCACAGGAACCTAAAGTGGTCTTAGACCGGGTAAAGGAAATTTTTCAATGATGAATGTGCTCATAAGTACAAAGGCCTATAAAGTTGTTATTCCCCAGCTTGGATTGACCATGCAAGAAGCATCCATCACGGAGTGGCTTTACTCCGATGGAGATTGGGTTAAAAAAGGTGAACCTTTGTTTTTATTGGAAAATGAAAAGTCTGTTGTTGAAGTTGAAGCACCAGCCAGCGGGCAACTACGTATTCAAATTGGACCAGGTGAAACTGTTCCTGTTTTACACGTGGTGGGGCTGATTGAAGGCGCTGAACATGTAGCAGATCACCACATTGCTGAGGATACCAACTTCGAAGTCCAACAGAAAGCTGGGAGCCCAAAGGCCGGAGACAGAAAACCGGTCTTCAGTGTCCCATCCACTGTCCGTATTGCTGCCAGTCCACGAGCCCGAAAGGCTGCCAATGAAAAAGGGTTAGACCTCAGGCAAGTTGAAGGCAGCGGAATCCGAGGCATGATCACTGTCAGAGACCTGGAAGGACTGACTTCCTCCGAAAAGCAGGCACCTTTGGCTTCTCCCAT
>SLIC01000125.1 GCA_007135845.1 Candidatus Brevefilum sp. | reverse complement strand
TTACCAAGGTGGACACAATCACTGAACCCGGCTGGCTTGATCTGGTGGAACTTGATTTGCGTGAGACTTTACAAGGCACCGTGTTAGAGGATGCTCCTATCATTCGGGTTAGTTCACGGACTGGGGAGGGGATGGATGATCTGGTGAGGTCAATCGAAGAAGTTCTAAAACGGCATCCTGAAAGACCTGATTTAGGTCGGCCGCGTTTACCGGTTGACCGGGTATTTTCTATGGCAGGTTTTGGCACAATTGTGACTGGGACGCTTTTGGATGGTCAGTTATCCGTTGGTGCTGAGGTGCAGATTTTGCCGAGGGGCGTTTCAGGGCGTATACGCGGGCTGCAAACCCATAAACAGGCAGTACAGAAGGCCTTTCCGGGCAGCCGGACTGCAGTTAACGTCAGCGGCATTAGTGTTGATAGTATTGAACGTGGTGATTTCCTGGTCTATCCTGGTGATTATCAAACGACACGCATGATGGATGTTTTTTCTACCATCCTTCAGGATGCCGATGCTCCGCTAAAGCATAATTCTGAAGTTAAGTTGTATATTGGCGCGGCTGAGGTAATGGCAAAAGTGCGCTTATTGGGTGTGCAGGAATGTCAGCCAGGTGGAGAAGCTTTTCTCCAGCTTCTGCTGCGAGATCCGGTCGTTGCCCTCAGGGGAGACCGTTTCATTATTCGTCGCCCGTCACCACCAGCGACAATTGGTGGAGGACAGGTGGTGGATCCACACCCTGCAAGACGTTACCGGCGTTTTAACCAAGAACGTTTAGATGCCTTAGAAAGTTTGCTGACGGGCACGCCAGAAGATATCCTGGTCCAAACCGCTCTCAAACTGGGACCTTCTTCTTTAGATCAATTGCTGGCGACATCGGGATTGGAGGCAGGTACTGGGAAAGCTGCTATAGAGACGTTGGTAAAACAGGGTGTGATGGTTCTCCTGAACGGTGGTCGGTTGACCCTTCTACATAGCGTTCTATTAAATTTAACAACCAAAGTCGAGTCGATCTTGTCGGATTACCATGAGGCATACCCTTTGCGACCGGGTATGCCCCGAGAACGGCTTAAATCCCAAACGCAGCTGGAAGCAAAAACGTTTGATGCGCTTGTCGCCTGGATGGCAGAAAATGGAACGCTGGTCGAATCTGGGGCAGACCTGCGCTTAAGTCAGCATCAGGTCAAGTTTTCACCTGCACAACAGGAAAAAATCGACTCGTTAATGAAGGCGTTTGAGGCACAACCATACACACCGCCATCTTACAAGCAATGTATTGATCTGCTCGGGGAGGAATTACTACGGGCATTGGTCCTCACAGGGCAGCTTACCCAGGTGGGTGAAGATGTCGTCATTCAGCCGAAGGTGTTAGATGAAATGCGCCAGGCGGTGATAGCTCAGATCAAAGAAACCGGGAGTATCACCCTGGGCCAGTTACGTGACAAATTTGATACCAGCAGAAAATATGCAGTAGCCGTTTTGGAATACCTAGATCAAACCGGCGTCACCATCCGTCGGGGAGATGTGCGTGAGTTAGCAAAGCAATCGTAGTTAATTGTTGAAAAACGTAAGAAGAAAATTGTTGGGGGAATAAATATTGATTGGGATGGAAAAAGGGGGTTTGCCTGCTTGAATTTCCGGGTGATGGTTAGAATTGGCATTTACAAAATCCTGATATTATGGGCTGAACGCATAACAATTTGCGGTAAAATAGACTGGTAAACAATAAACTTAAAAACCATGGAGGAACTAGTTTTATGAAATGGAAAATCTTACTTACAGATGGACTGGCACCCATTTCCGACCAGGATTTGCTCTCTTCAGTTGAGTTGATTGATAAGAAGGGTATTTCACCTGAAGACCTGTTGGACGTCATCCCAGAAATGGATGCAGTTATTGTGCGCGGCCGCACAAAAATTACTGAGGCTGTGCTGGCCAAAGCAGAGAAACTTAAAGTTGTCGGTCGGATGGGGGTGGGTGTTGATAACATCGACCTTGTTGCTGCGGCAGCCCATGGAGTCACAGTTGTTAACGCGCCGGTTGCTACTACCGTATCCGTGGCCGAATTGACGATTGGGATGATGTTGAGCCTGATCCGAGAAATCCCCAAGGCTGATTGTGGTATGAAGGCTGGTGAATGGCTTAAAAAGGAATTGGTCGGTTCTGAACTTTATCAGAAGACCCTGGGTGTGATCGGCTATGGCAACATTGGAGAAGCTGTTGGGGTGCTGGCTAAGGCGTTTGGCATGAATGTGGTTGCTTATGATATCAGAAGACCTGCTGCAGAAATCCAAGACACTGGAGCTGAACCGGTCAGCTATGATGAACTTCTGCAATGTTCAGACATTATCACCATGCACCTCCCCCATAATGAAACCACCCATTACCTGGTAAATGAGGCGGCTATCAACAAGATGAAGGATGGTGTTATGCTCATCTGTGCAGCACGTGGTGGAGTCATCGAAGAGCGCGCGCTACTGGCTGCCTTAGAAAGCGGCAAAGTGGCAGGTGCTGCTTTGGATGTGTTTGAAAAAGAACCTCCTGGTGACGACCCGCTTCCCAAACATCCCAAGGTGATCGCAACACCGCACATTGGTGCGCAGACAAAAGAAGCACAGCTGCGTGCAGGGTTTGATATTGTGTCGGAGGTCCTGGCGGCACTGGATGAGAAACCCCTCCGCTGGAAAGTCGCATAAGTCTGTACAGAGCACTCTTTTTCTAATGCGTTCTACCTTCTAACTTACTTGAGAGGATCTGCATGATAGATAATAAAAAACATTCTGAAAAAATGCTGAAATTATTTGAGCTGGTTGCAGAATTAACGGATCTCAGTCACATCAGTGCTGTATTGGGGTGGGACCAGCAAGTTAACATGCCTCCTGGCGGTTCGGAAGAACGCGCCATGCAGTCAGCAGCTTTGGGCCGCATTATACATGAAAAATTTGCGACGGATGAAGTCGGTCAATTGATTGCTGATCTTGAAGAAGAGGTTGGGGATCTATATGCTGAGACGGATGAAGCCAGGGCTGTGAAGGTTTCTAAAAAATTCTATGAGAAACAGGCTAAGATACCCCTGCCCCTGCTAATGGAAACGATTAAAACCAGCTCCATTGCTAACGAAGCCTGGGTTAAGGCGAAAACCCAAGCGGACTTCTCCATCTTTGAGCCGCACCTGGTCAAGATTGTTGATCTTCGCAAGCAGTATGTCGAACTTTACAAACCTTACGATCACGTCTATGATCCACTGCTGGATGATTTTGAACCGGGCATGAAAACTGCAGAAGTGATAGAGATTTTTGATAAACTGCGACCGCAGCAGGTACAGCTCCTGCAAGAAATTGCTGAGAAAGACCCCCCTGACAATTCTTTCATCAAACAATATTACAAAGAGGATTATCAAGAGATTTTTGGGCGTTATGTGATCACTTGCTTTGGCTATGATTGGGATCGTGGTCGTTTGGATGTTTCCCCGCATCCCTTTACAACTGAATTTGGGCTTGGTGATGTGCGCATAACCACACGCTACCTCAAGGAAGACCCTGGTTCTGCGATTTTCAGCACCATGCACGAAGCCGGTCATGCTTTATACGGACAGGGTTTGGCTGAAAAGTATAAACGTCATCCCCTCAGAGGCGCTGCATCTCTTGCTATCCATGAATCCCAATCTCGTTTATGGGAAAATATCATCGGGCGCAGCCAGGAGTTCTGGACACACTTTTACCCTTCCCTCCAGATGCTGTTCCCTGAACACTTGGGGAATATCAGTGTAAATGACTTTTATCGTGGGATAAATAAAGTTGAGCCTTCTTTCATACGAGTTGAAGCGGATGAAGCCACCTACAACTTGCACATTATGCTTCGCTTAGAGATCGAGCTTGGTTTAATGGAAGGGACCATTGCGGTATCAGATTTGCCGGATATTTGGAACAGCAAGACGCAAGAATACCTCGGGATTACGCCGCCAGATGATGCTCATGGGGCTTTACAGGATGTGCATTGGAGCGGTGGTATGATTGGCTATTTCCCGACCTATGCGCTTGGGAATTTAGCCTCCGTTCAATTATGGGACAAGCTGCTGGAAGAACACCCCAATGTGCCGGATGAAATTGCACAGGGGAAATTTGAATCAGTCCTGGATTGGATGGGAGAGCACATCCATCAATATGGTGGCAAGTATGAACCCCAGGAGATATTGCTCAAAGCCACAGGTGCGAAACTTACACCTGAGCCTTACTTGGCCTATTTGCAAAAGAAGTATTCAGAAATATACGGGCTTTAGATTTCCACTGCATTTGGATTAATTTAATCACTTAAACAACAGGGTTAGCCTGGCTCCAGGTTACCCTGTTGTTTTGTGGCTATAACTGCTAGGTAATTCGAGTTCCTGGTTCTCCTCGAATAAAACACTAAACATGATTACTGGAGGATTTTATTATCATTTCGACCAAAGAACGCAGATGGTTGTATAATTTCGCCATGCATTCTCGATTTAAAAGTTTGATTCTCTTGAGTATATTGCTCGGTTTGAGTTTATTTACTTCCTACCAGAGCAAGGCTCAGACAAGTCAAGATCTTCGAATTCTCAGTCCTGGAACAAATTCCGTTGTGACGGCACCTATTCAAATTAATGCATCGGTTAGTCCCGGTGATGGTGACCTGGTACGGGTGATCCTGGTTGATTGGCAGCAAAACTTACTAGCCAGGCAAGTGCTGCGGGTAAACTCGACGGGTCATTCTACGGTTGAACTCCTTACCGACTTATTGTTTGAGATTCCAGGAGAAAGTACACGGGCTATGCTCACAATTGCCACCGAAGATCAAGCAAGACGGCCGATCTCAATACGCTCAGTGCCAGTAATCCTGCAAAGCAGTGGTGAGGCAAGGATTGAAATGCCAATTGAAGGGCAGCCCTGGCTTTTGATCAAGCATCCAAATCCGGGGGCAGAAATTAGCGAGTCACCCCTGATCGTTGTGGGCACAGTCGAGCCGATTAATGACCGACCAGTCATATTTGAACTGATAAACAAGAATGGAAACACAATTGTGACGCGGCAGTTGCGGGTTGATCAACCAGGCGACTTGATTGATTTTGAGGTAGTTCTACCTTATTTGCCAAATTCAACCATCCAGGATCTCCGTTTGGTAATTCGACAAACCTCCGATTTGCCAGGCATCGATGCCGTTCTAGACAGCGTACCCATAAGGATTGTTCCGTGAAAGCATTTTAGTTTCATCGAGTGTTAGAACGGGTAATTACCATTAGTGTCCTTGTTTCTTGTTCAATGCGGGGTAAAAAGTTGAAAAAGTTTTACGGGTATAATTGGTTGGGTCTTTTCCACTTGCTTTACAAGCTTTGCGTGGATCAGGCAATGATTAAATGGAGGATTGCATGGCAAAAAACTATGATGTCATCATAATCGGTGCCGGGATCGTTGGCAGTATGGTGGCTCGGTTCCTTTCGAAATACAACCTGGACATACTGCTGATTGAAAAAGAAGTTGATGTTGGCATGGGCGCCAGCTCGGCAAACTCTGCCATCGTCCATGCGGGTTACGATGCCCTGCCAGGCTCGAATAAAGCGATCACCAATGTGATGGCTGTGGAGATGTGGCCCAAGCTTTCAGATCAGCTCGGTATCGACTACAGCCGTTGCGGTGATTATGTGGTGGCTGTTGATGAAAGTGATATGATCGTTTTGGAAGAGCTGAAAGAACGGGGCAGGCTTAATGGGGTTCCAGGCATTGAGATCATCAGTGGAGAAGAAATGCGGCAAAGAGAGCCCCTGATCCGTCCGGATGCCAGGGCTGCTCTATGGGCACCTACAGGTGCGATCAGCGATCCATTTGCAGCCACGGTTGCTGCAGCAGAAAACGCAGTGATGAATGGGGTTGAGCTTAAGCGCAGTACTGCCTTTGAGGATTTCCTTTTTGAGGGCAAGCGCATTATCGGTGTTCGCACCAACCAGGGAGACTTTCTTAGCCGTTGGGTGATTAATGCAGCCGGGCTGTTTACGGACGAGGTTATGCACAAAGCAGGTGTCAGACCCGAATTCAAGATCCAACCCCGCCGTGGAGAATATGTGATCCTGGATAAAGCTGATTTTGAGCTAACCCAACCAACGGTTTTGTTCCCAACGCCCACTGAAAAGGGTAAGGGCATCCTGGTCGCTGGCACACTGCATGGAAATGTGATTGTTGGCCCGAATGCCAATTTTGTTGAATCTAAGGAAGATAAGGATGTCACCCAGGAGGGTATCCAGGAGATTTGGGAGGGTGGTAAAAAGCTGGTTCCAGCTATCGAGCGTAAATATATCATAGCGCAATTTGCCGGTTTGCGAGCTACCGGAAATGCCCCCACACCTGACCCGGACATTGAATACAATCAGGATTTCCTGATCGAAATTCCTGATAAGGTGGATGGCTTGGTGAACCTGGCCGGGATTGAATCACCAGGCTTTACGGCTGCACCAGCCCTGGCACTCAAAGTGATTGAACTATTGCAGAGTGCTGGTGAGGTGCTGGAAGAGAAGGTAGATTGGAACCCGATTCGAGTCCCCCGCCCGGTTTTTCGCCACTTGAGCCGTGAAGAACAGGCCAACCTGATCGCCAAAGATCCCTCATATGGCCGTATCGTTTGCCGTTGTGAAATGGTCACCGAAGGCGAGATTCTGGCAGAGATACACGCACCCATACCAGCGGACACTTATGACGCGCTTAAGCGTCGCACCTGGCTGGGCACCGGGCGCTGCCAGGGAGGTTTTGATATGCCCCGGGTGGTCGAGATTCTTGCCAGTGAGCTGGGCCGCTCACCCCAGGAGATCACAAAGAAAGGACAGGGTTCCGAATTCATCTTCCGACTGACCAAGAATGTCGAGCAGGATCACCTCACCGTGGAGGACTTGATATGAAAAATGTTCGAATACGTCAAAATGAATACGACGTCATCATCATTGGCAGCGGACCCGGTGGGCTGGCAGCTGGGATTGCTGCCAAGGAAAATGGTGCTGAAGATGTGTTAATCATCGAGCGTGACGTGGAATTGGGCGGGATCCTGGTACAGTGCATTCACAATGGGTTTGGGTTAGAGCTGTTTAACGAGGACATGCCCGGGCCTAGTTATGCCCAGCATTTCATTGATGAAGTTAAGGGTCATGGTGTTGAAACTTTGATGGACACCATCGTTCTGGATATCACGCCTGAACGTAAAATATACGCCATCAACAAAAGCCAGGGCTTGATAGAGCTCAAAGCGGGTGCCATCGTGTTAGCGATGGGCTGTAGGGAGCGTACCCGAGCTCAAATCCTGTTACCCGGCTCGCGACCGGCTGGTGTGTATACCGCCGGGACAGCTCAACGGTTTGTGAACGTGGAGGGCTATATGCCCGGCGAGCGTTTTGTGATCTTGGGTTCGGGTGATATTGGGATGATCATGGCTCGGCGGCTTTCGATCGAGGGGGCACGTGTGGAACGAGTGCTGGAGATTATGCCCTACCTGACCGGGTTGACCAGGAATTATGTGCAGTGTTTATTGGATTACGGTGTCACACTTGAAACTCAACGGACGGTCAATCGCATCATCGGCAATGACCGTGTGGAAGCCATTGAAGCTGTCAGCGTGGATGAATCATGGCAGCCGATTCCCGGTACCAAGGAGATCATTCCTTGCGATACCCTGCTGCTGTCTGTTGGCTTAATCCCTGAGAACGAACTATCGAAGAAGGCAGGGGTCTTGCTGGACCCTGTGACCAATGGACCCTATGTGGATGACCGTTTCATGACCAATGTTCCCGGCATTTTTGCTGCTGGGAATGTGGTTCATGTCTATGATTTGGTGGACTGGGTAACTGAAGCCGGCTATGTTGCTGGTAAAGGCGCGGCTGACTTTGCGCGGGCAGAGAAGGTGATTGTTGGCGAACAAATCCCCCTGACAGCTGGTGACAACATTCGCTATGTTGTTCCTCATAAACTGGATAAGATTAACTTGAGCGAAGAACTGATCCGCTTGCAAATGCGAGTGCTCGCTCCGATTGAGGAGCGGGTATTGGTGATGGTTGAGGATCAGGATGGTGAGGTTGTTGCCAAAAAGGCAGAAGCTTATGCCCGTCCAGGTGAAATCCTGACCCTGGCAATTCGATCCAAAGCTTACGACGCGCTTCAAAAGGCAAATTCACTGAGCGTGAACGTCAGGAAACGATAAGGTTTTAATGGTATGGATGAAAGGAATCTGGCATGGTTGAAAACAGCGAGATAATTTGCGTAACCTGTCCCCAGGGATGCTTGTTACGGGTCAAACATGCGGGGAAAGAGGTTTTGGAGGTTTTGGATGGCTGCAAGCGCGGTGAGGATTACGCCATCTGTGAGCTGCAGGATCCCCGCCGAATGGTGGCATCCACCGTGCGGGTAAGCGACGGCTTGCATCCATTGGTGCCAGTTTACACACGCAAAGCCTTTCCTAAGCCGCTCATTCCCCAGCTGGCAAAACTGCTTCGACAGGTTGAAGTGCCTGCGCCGGTGGAGATTAACCAGGTTGTCTTAGAAAACGCACTTGGCACCGGGATAGATATCGTTGCCAGTCGGGATATGCCTTTAAGGGATAAGTGAATGGGGCATGGGGAAGAGTGAATAGGAACTAGGTAGTAGGATGTAGGAAGTAGGACATAGCTGACCCGTTCCGAAGTGTGTTTTCGTGATAAGTTAGTTAAAAGGTACAGAACACTTTTATAAATAAATAGGGTTCATGTCAACGACAGATTTAGCCTTTAAAAAAAAAAAAAAAAAT